>JAUPTR010000172.1 GCA_030917985.1 Pseudomonadota bacterium
TGCTCAACCCCGGCAAGGCGGTGCCGACCTTGCATCGTTGTGCCGAGTTTGGTGCGATGCATGTCCATCACGGCGCTTTGCCACATCCCGAATTGCCGAGATTCTGAACGTGATCGCCGTTCTCAACGATATCAAGGCGCAGATTCGCAGTGCCGCCCACGGTGGCGACAAACTGGCGATTCATGGTGCCGGCAGCAAGGCTTTTTATGGCGAGCCATTGCTGGGGCAGCCGCTGGACGTGAGTGCTTATCAGGGCATTGTTGCCTACGAGCCGAGCGAACTGTATCTGACCGCCCGTTGTGGCACGCCGCTGGTCGATATCGAACAGATGCTGGCAGAAACAGGCCAGATGCTGGCGTTTGAAGCACCACATTTTGCCGGCGCCACTGCCGGCGGCTGTGTCGCCAGTGCCTTGGCAGGGCCGCGCCGCGCTTATGCCGGCAGCGTGCGTGATTATGTGCTGGGTCTGAAACTGATTGACGGCCATGGCGATGTGCTGAGTTTTGGCGGGCAAGTGATGAAAAACGTTGCCGGCTTCGATGTCAGCCGTTTTGTGGTGGGCTCGCTCGGTTGCCTCGGTGTGATCAGCGAGGTGACATTCAAGCTGGCGCCGCTGCCCGTGGCGGAAACCACGCTGCGTTTTGAACTGGATCAGGCTGCCGCGATCAACAAGATCAATCGCCTCGCCGGGCAAGCATTGCCGATTTCTGCTTCTGCCTGGCTCGAAGGCCAGTTGTGGTTGCGCTTGTCGGGCGCCGAGCCGGCGGTGGATGCTGCGCGGGCACAACTCGGCGGTGAGGCCTTGCCCGGCGCCGCCATCTGGAGCGCATTGCGTGAGCAAACACTGCCATTGTTTGCCGCGCCACGGTTGTGGCGTTTGTCGCTACCGGCCACCACTGCGCCCCTGGTTTTGCCCGGCCCGCAGATTATCGAATGGGGCGGGGCGTTGCGCTGGCTGGTGAGTGATGCCGATGCCACCCACATCCGCCAGCTGGTAAGCCTGGCGGGCGGCCATGCCACCCTGTATCGCGGTGCAACGCCTGGTCAGGTGTTCCAGCCATTGGTGCCTGCCTTGCTGCAACTGCATCAGCGCTTGAAGCAGCGATTTGATCCGCACCTGATTTTTAATCCGGGCCGCATGTATCCCGAATTATGAAAACCGATCTGGCGAGCGAATTTGTTGACAACCCCGCCGCGCAGCAGGCGGCAGCGCTGATCCGTGCCTGCGTCCATTGCGGCTTTTGCACCGCTACCTGCCCGACCTACCAGTTGCTGGGTGATGAGCGTGACAGCCCGCGTGGCCGCATCTACCTGATCCAGCAAATGCTCGAAGGCCAGCCGGTAACGCGCACCACGCAGCAACATCTGGATCGCTGCCTGACGTGCCGCTCCTGCGAATCGACGTGCCCATCCGGGGTGCAATACAGTCATCTGCTGGATATCGGCCGCGAGCTGGTGGAACAGCGGGTGCCGCGCCCGCTGCCAGAGCGTTATCGCCGGGCTGTGCTCAACCAGCTATTGCCGCGACGCGGGTTGTTTGCAGCGGCGCTGCTGCTTGGGCGCAAGTTCAAACCCTTTTTGCCGCCATCTCTGCAACGCAGCATTCCGGATGCTGCGCCGCTCAAATCGTTTGCAGGCGCGGCACATTCGCGCAAATTGCTGTTGCTGGACGGGTGCGTGCAGCCGGCGCTGGCGCCGGATATCAATGTCGCCGCCCGCAAGTTGTTTGCCGCAGTCGGCATCGAGGCGCTGGCGCTGCCCGCTGCCGGCTGTTG
Source organism: Pseudomonadota bacterium (assembly GCA_030917985.1). Classification (GTDB taxonomy): domain Bacteria; phylum Pseudomonadota; class Gammaproteobacteria; order Burkholderiales; family SCOH01; genus CALMFQ01. The sequence continues at coordinate 1,776 of JAUPTR010000172.1, forward strand.
CGGTGCGGTCAGCCATCATCTGCATTATCAGCAGGATGGACGGGCGCAGATGCGGCACCTGATCGATGCCTGCTGGCCGCAGATCGAAGCCGGCATTGAAGCCATCGTGATGACGGCCAGCGGCTGTGGCAGCAGTCTGAAGGACTATGGTTTTCTGCTGCGTGACGACAGCGCCTACGCAGCCAGGGCCCGACGTTTTGCGGCTCTGGTGCGCGATCCGCTGGAGGTGCTTGAGCCGCACGCGGCGCTGCTGCGTGAACAACTCCGCCCCTCGGCAGCCGGCAAGCTGGTTTTCCAGTCGCCGTGCAGCTTGCAGCACGGGCAAAAACTCTCGGGCAGGGTCGAGGCGCTGTTGTCTGCTCTTGGGCTGGAACTGGCTCCCGTGGCCGACGGGCATATGTGTTGTGGTTCGGCTGGCACCTATTCGATGCTGCAGCCGGAGCTGGCCGTCAGGCTCAAAGCCGACAAACTGGCGAAGCTGGGCGCCGGCAAGCCGACGTTGATCCTGTCCGCCAATATCGGCTGCATCTGCCACCTGCAGGTCGATAGCCCGGTGCCGGTGCGCCACTGGCTGGCGTTTGTGGCGGATCAGATTCCCGACTGAATCGCTGCTACTTCAGCTGGCAGTATCTATAAGCAATGCAGGGTTGTGACGTATTTGTGCCGCACAGCCTGCCGGCAACTCTTTATTCACGGAGGTCCGCAATGGACTGGTTCTGGCGCACTTATTACAGCATCGAAAAAACCTTCTTCCACAGCCTGACCCGCAAGCTGGCGAGCCTGGCGCTGATTGTCGTGGCGCAGCTGGTGATTCTGTTTGCGGTTTATCACGCCTTTGGCGGCGTGGAGACGATTCTGGCGCAAGCGAATATCGCACCGCCGGTGATGGTCATGGTCGGCAGCAAACTCGACAACATCTTTTACATGGTGCTGGGGCTGAGCATATTGTCGATCCTGTTCACGCTGTTCATGATCTGGTATCTGCGCTATCTGATCGTGCGCCCGGTTAAACGCATCATTGATTGTTTCAACGAAATCGGCAGCGGTGGCGGCGATTTGTCGCATGATATCCCGGTGTTTACCAATGATGAATTGCGCGAGTTGTCGGAGAGCCATAACCGTTTTCTGGCCAAACTGCGCGAAATCATCGGCAGCGTACGCAAGATGACCGTGGATATTTCGATCCAGTCGGCACGTTCGCTGAAAAACATCCGCGACACCAACGCCTCGGCATCAACGCAGGATGTGCTGGCGGAAAAGGTGTATGCCGCCAGCAGCGACACCACGCACAGCGTGAATGATGTGGCCAGCCGTGCGCATGACGTGGCGCTCAAGACCAACGAGAATCTTGAAGTCGCACGCGCCTCGTATGCCGAACTGCTGGAGCTGACCGGAAAAATCAACGAAATCAGCGTCAAGGTGGCTAATTTCAGCAACACTGTTAATGCCCTGCGCAGCCATTCCGGCAGTATCAAGACCATGGTCGACCTGATCAAGGACATCTCCGGCCAGACCAATCTGCTGGCCTTGAATGCCGCCATTGAGGCCGCCCGTGCCGGTGAGGCCGGGCGCGGTTTTGCGGTGGTGGCGGATGAGGTTCGCAAGCTGGCCGAGCGGGTACGGCAGGCAACGGATGATATTTCGCAGGATATCGACTCGATGCTGCATGAAGTCAACGCCACTTTCATGGAAACGGCCGAAATCAATATGCAGACCTTAA
>JAUPTR010000173.1 GCA_030917985.1 Pseudomonadota bacterium
CCGCCGCCAGCACAAGGCTTGACGGGTATCATGCTCATCAGGCTGCAGGCCAATACTGGCGCGGCCTGCAGCCTGGTCTGCAAGGCACGTCAGTAGCGGCTTGTGGCTGGCCGTTTTACGCGCCAGCGCAGCCGCAAAACCAACGTCAACATGGTCAACACAAGGGGCGGCGCAGGCTGCCCCTTGTGGTTTGCATAAGCAGAGCCTAAGCATTTGCAGCGATAATGGTCGATCTCTGAATCACCCCTGTGGCCCCATCATGCTCGACAATCACGAAGACGATACCCCGGAACGCCACCGTGCTACCCAGCGCAGCACCTGGGTCAGTGTTGCGGTCAACCTGCTGCTGACTGCTGTGCAGGTACTGGTTGGCTTGCATGCCGGCTCACAGGCACTGGTAGCCGACGGTATTCATTCGCTGTCTGATCTGGTGGCGGATTTTGTGGTGCTGCTGGCAGCGCAGCACAGCAAGAAAGGCGCCGACGCCGATCACCATTATGGCCATCACCGCTACGAAAACGCCGCCTCGCTGGTGTTGGGCGGGCTGTTGCTGGCGGTGGGGCTGGGCATGTTGTGGAGTGCCGCCAACAAGCTGCAGCAGCCGGAGCATATTCCGCAAGTGCAGCTGATTGCACTGTGGGTGGCGCTGGGTGCGCTGCTGGCCAAGGAGTTGCTGTTTCGCTACATGCTGGCGATTGCCGAAAAAGTGCGCTCCGGCATGCTCATCGCCAATGCCTGGCACGCGCGCTCCGATGCCGCATCGTCGCTGGTAGTGGCAATCGGTATCGGCGGCAATCTGCTCGGTTATCCCTTGCTTGATCCGGTGGCAGCACTGATTGTCGGCTTCATGGTCAGCCGCATGGGCTGGACGTTTGCCTGGGATGCCCTGCATGATCTGATGGACCGTGCGGTGTCAGAAGAAGAAATTGCCGGGATTCGCAATATTTTGCTGCAAACCCCCGGCGTGCTCGGTTTGCACGATCTGCGCACGCGCCGCATGGGCGACCTGATTGTGGTGGATGTACATCTGGAAATCGACGCCGACATGACCGTGGAGCAGGGCCACGATATTGCGGTGGACGCGAGTCAACGGGTCAAGGCAGGGTTGCCCGTGCTGAACGTGATGACCCATGTCGACCCGGTGCGGCGCGGCCACGCTTGAGCGTTTAACACGGATGTGGCTGTTTTTCTGATGAGTGGCCTTCTGGCGAAAAAAAACCGGTGCAGAGGCACCGGTTGGTTGTGCTTGCAGCTCGGACATCAACTCCGGTAATCCGCATTGATTCGCACGTAATCATAAGAGAAGTCACAGGTCCATACGGTCGTTTCTGCCCCGCCCCGCGCCAGGTCAACCTTGACGGTAATCTCGGCCTGCTTCATCACCCGCTGGCCGTCTTCTTCCTGATAATCCGGATTGCGGCCACCGTTTTTCGCCACCCATACGTCGTCCAGCCACATATTGACTCGGCTGACATCAAGGTCGTTGATGCCGGCGTAGCCGATGGCAGCCAGCAGGCGGCCGAGGTTCGGGTCGCAGGCGAAGAAGGCGGTTTTTACCAGTGGCGAGTGGGCGATGGCGTAGGCGACAGCGCTGCACTCTGCATCGTTTTTACCGCCCAGTACGTTGACGCTGATGAATTTGGTGGCGCCTTCGCCGTCGCGCACAATCGCTTGCGCCAGTTCGATCGACACCGCAGTAACCGCGTCGCGGAATTCGGCAAAGGCCGCACTGCTGGCGTCGTCCAGGCCCGGTACGCTGACTTCGCCAGAGGCGATGAACATGAATGAGTCGTTGGTGGAGGTATCGCCGTCAATGGTGATGCGGTTGAACGAGCGGTTGGCGGCGTGTGTTACCAGCTGTTGCAGCAGCGCTTGCGGCACGGCTGCGTCGGTGGCGAGATAACCGAGCATGGTGGCCATGTTCGGGCGGATCATGCCGGCGCCTTTGCTGATGCCGGTGATGGTGATGGTTTTGCCGGCGATGTCGACCTTGCGCGAATAGGCTTTCGGCTGGGTGTCGGTGGTCATGATCGCCTCGGCGGCGTTGCCCCAGTTATCCAGCTTGAGGTTGGCAATCGCGGCGGGCAGGCCGGCGGTGATGCGGTCAACCGGCAGCGGTTCGAGAATCACGCCGGTGGAAAACGGCAATACCTGGCTCGCCTTGATGCCCAGATTGGCGGCTACGGCTTCACACACGGCGCGGGCGTCGAGCAGGCCCTTTTCGCCGGTGCCGGCGTTGGCGTTGCCGGTGTTGATCACCAGCGCACGAATCCCCTGGCCGGCAGCCAGATGATCTTTCGATAACAGCACCGGTGCGGCGCAGAAGCGGTTTTGCGTAAACACGCCCGCTACGCTGGCTTTTTCGGTGAGGCGAATCACCAGCAAGTCCTTGCGATCTGCCTTGCGCACGCCCACTTCGGCAAAACCGAGTTCGACGCCGGCAACGGGATACAGTTTGGTCGGATCAGGCAGGGGCAGATTCACTGGCATGGCGGTGTTCCTTGATCAAGAAGTGGCGGCCCGGCCTGCAAGGCAGGGCAAAAAATGGATTGTAATGGAATTACATGAAACTGCTATGTGCCGTGCACGCTCGCCAGAATCTTGCGCACCGGCGCGGGGATGCCTGCCGCGTTGGCTTCGGCGGGTGTCAGCCAGAGACAAGTGCTTTCATTGACTGCCGGGGCCTTTGCTACGCGCATTGGCAGCGGGGTGATGGTCAGGCGGAAATGGGTGAAGACATGCACAAACTCTGCCAGCGGCGGCAAGGCTTCGGCGGCCATGCCGAGGTGAGTCAAACACCAGTTTTCGGCGGCCAGCGTGCTGTCGACTTCGGGAAAACTCCACATGCCGCCCCAGATGCCGGTGGGCGGGCGTTTCAGTAGCAACAGGCGTTGCCCGTCGGAAATCAGCAGCATCACGGTTTCACGTTCGGGGATGGCTTTTTTCGGCCTGGGCGTGGGCAAGGTTGTGGTTCGCCCCTGCTGGCGGGCGACGCAATCCTGTTGTAGCGGGCAAATCAAACATTGCGGTTTGCCACGGATGCAAACGGTGGCGCCAAGGTCCATCTGTGCCTGGGTATAGGCTTCGATATCCTGCTGCGGCGCCAATTGCCGGGCAATCTGCCAGAGCTGGTTTTCCACGGCTTTCTGGCCGGGGAAACCATCGATGCCGAAAAAGCGGCACAACACCCGTTTGACATTGCCATCGAGAATCGCGTGGCGCTGGCCAAACGAGAAGGCGCAAATGGCGGCGGCAGTGGATGGACCAATACCGGGCAATTCCGCCACTTGTTGCACGTCCTGCGGAAACTTGCCGCCAAACACGTTCATGATCTGCTGCGCAGCCTTGTGCAGGTTGCGTGCACGGCTGTAGTAGCCAAGGCCGCTCCACGCTGCCAGCACCTGATCCTGGCTGGCTGCGGCCAGGTCGGGCAGGGTGGGGAACAATTCGAGAAAACGCAGGTAATAGGCAATCACCGTTGCTACCTGCGTTTGCTGCAGCATGATCTCCGACAGCCAGACGTGATAGGGGTTGCGGGTGGCTTGCCAGGGCAGGTCGTGGCGGCCATGCTGGCGCTGCCAGCTGATCAGGCGCGTGGCAAAATTGTCTGGAATCGGTGTCGAATCAGTCATGAAAACAGTCCCGCCGCTACTGGCGCTGGTTAGCGAACACAAGCGCGTATGCTATAACATAGGGAGGTCAAAATGCGCCCGCATGTTACGATGCCGCGCAACGCAAGGCACAGCGCGGTGCCGCAAGAAAAAGAGATGGAGTTTACTGCATGAAAAAACAACTGTTCCGCTTTACGCGCATTGCGCTGGCAGCAGGCACATTTGGCGCCAGCAGCATTGCGCTGGCAGCCGGCAACGAAATCGTCATTGGCCAGTCTGTTGCGCTCACCGGATCGTTGGCCGAAGTCGGCAAGGATTATTCCGCCGCGATGAAAGCCTATTTCGACTACGTGAATGCCAAGGGTGGAATTAATGGTAAACAGTTGAAACTGGTGGTGAAAGACGATGCCAGTACGCCAGCCAAGACTTTCCAGAATGCCCAGGCGCTGATCAACGAGAATGTGGACTTGCTTGCAGGCTTTACCGGCACGCCCAACGTATCGCTGCTGGTGCGTACCAAAACCCTGCAGAAAAACAATATTGCACTGGTTGGCCCGCTAACCGGTGCCGATTCGCTGCGCAAGCATTATGGCGAAGAAGAGCAAAAGGCCGAGCAGGGTAATTATCAGCTTGGCGCGGATACCATGACTGAAGGTTATATTCCGCAACTGTTCCACGTGCGTGCGGGTTATGCCGACGAAGCGCAGAAAATCGTGAAACAGGCGGTGAGCCTGGGTATGTCGAAAATCGGCGTGCTCTATTCCGATGATGCTTTTGGCAAAACCGGCCTGGCGGCGATTACCGCAGCGCTGAAAGCGCAGAAGCTGCAGCTGACGGCAAAGGGGATTTACACGGTAAAAACCGGCGATGTGAGCGATGCAGTGAAAAACATTGCCAACGCTCAGCCTCAGGCCGTGATTTTGCTGGCCAATACCACGCCGGCGGCGGCATTCATCAAGCAATATCGCCAGCTTGATCCGGGCGCCCAGCTGTTTACGCTGTCTACCGTTACAGCGCCGAACCTGGTCAAAGCCATTGGTGTGCAGGGCATGGCGCATGGCGTGGGGATTTCGCAGGTGATGCCGATGCCGACCAACTCGCTGACACCGCTGTCCAAAGAGCATCAGAAGGTGATGGCTGAATACGGCAAGGGTACGCCAATCAGCTATCTGACCATGGAAGGCCACGTGGTGGCGAAAGTGATCGCCGAAGCTGTGCGCCGTGGCGGCAACAACCGGGCATCGATGTTTACTGGCCTCGAAGCGCTGAAAGGTTACGATGCCGGCGGTTATTTCATCAATTTTGGTCCAAACGAACGTCGTGCATCAAAATATGTTGATGTAACCGTGATTGGTGCCAATGGCGAGTTGATGCGTTAAGCCAGAGCAGGCACAAACACAGGGGCCGCTAACGCGGCCCTTATCATTTCTTCGCTGTTTTGCCCGCTTGCGCCAGGCGTTCGATCAGCGGCCGCAGATCAGCGGCATAGCGCGGGCTCGCGAGCGGGCCTTCGATGGTCAGTGGCACCTGCACGCCACTCAGATCGACGCCAGATTTTTTGCCCGGTTTTGCCTTGCTGCTTTCAAGCGTGGCGAGCAGCCTGTATTGCAGCATGTCGCCCGGCCAGTCAATGCGGCCGTCGCCACGTATTGCCAGCAACGGTGATACCAGTTGCAGGTCGTCGGTCACCGCTACACCCTGATCGAGATTGAAGCTGGCCTGCAGAGCGGTAAAGGCGGTGCGGGCCTCAGGGTCAACCTGTTGTACCGCATGTTCGCGGCCACTGCCCGCCAGCCCCATGGCCTGGCCAATGTTGATGCCGCGCAGTGCGCCCTGTTTTACTGCCAGTTCCACCCGTCCGCTCAGGCTGCGTTTCAGTGTCTGGCTATCGGCTCCTTCCAGGCGCAGATCCAGGCGTGCGTCGCCCACGCCTTCCAGGCGGCTGGTGCCGAGCAGATCCTGCAGCATCTCGGAGATATTCATGTTTGCCAGCGTTTGCCGAATCTGCAATTGCGGCTGCGGGCTGAACTGCAGCTGCGCGCTGCCCAGCAGGGTGCCGCCATAGAGGTTGGCCATCAGCGGTTCCAGCAGCAGATTGCCATCCCCGGCATGCAACCCCAGTTGCACCCGCTGCAGATTCAGGCGCCCCAGTTGCATTTCACCGATGCGCAGTGCACCACTGGCACGCCAGCCTTGCAGCCAGGAAAGATCCAGCCGGGTAGGGGTGTTGGCCTGCTCGGGCGTTTCCAGGGCTTGTGCTGTTGTGCTGTTGCTGACAAACAAAAACGGGTTCAGATCCAGTCTGGCCAGGTCGGCATCCAGCTTGAGCCGGGGAGCACCAAAATCCTGCAGCGAGAAATCCAGCCGCAACGGCCCCCTGTCGAGCAGGCCCGCCAGATGCGCGTCAATGCTCTGCGCCGCCCAGTCGAGTGCTGCGTCACCCTGCAGCAGTAATTGTGCCGATGGCTGGGGTTGCCCGACCTGGCGCAATACGCCTTCCAGGCGATTGTGTGCCAGCTGAAAGCGTTGTTCCGATGTACGCCACAGCAAGGGGCCGCGTAATTGTAATTGCAGCTCGCGGTTATCCTGCGTGGCGCCGAAGCGGATCACGCTGTCGGCCTGGAGCCCATGCTCGGCGGCACTCAGATTGCGCCAATCAATCTGCAGCGTGCCGGTGTGCAGGGGGCGGGCCAGGCTGCCGCGCAATACCAGTTGCGGTGCCTGCAGCCGTGCCTCGCGCCAGGCGGCATAAGGCAGCTCGCCGTTGACCTGCAATCGGGTGGGACCGCGTTTGGCGTCAAACCGGATGCGTGCGTGTTGCAAAGTGGCAAAGCGGCGCCGATATTCCACGTCGCCATTCAGCTCAAGTACGGTGCGTGCACCTTCTGCCTGGCCAAGCCATGCCAGTTGCAGATTGGGCAGTTGCAACAGGTGTTGCCGGCGGTCTACGTGGATATCGCCTTTGAGTTTGAGGGTGCCGGTTGCATGCGGATGTTCCACCTCGCCACCGAGAGACCACAACAGGGGGCCGTCTGCCTGCTCGCGGTGGCCTTCCAGGCTGGCCCGGCCCACGTGCCATTGCTGTTTTGCCGCCAGGTCATCAACCAGCAGGGTGACATCGTCGATATCCACATCCTGCAGCGCCCAGCCCAGTCGGGCGGTGGGCGGTGCCTGTAGCAGGTCGTCGATGTTCAGTGCGCCGTCGGTGTCGCGGCGCAGTTGCAGGCGCACACCATCGGCGCTGATCCGGGTGACCTGCCAGTGGCCGCGTACGGCTGCCCAGGGGCCCACACCAATCTGGATCCGGCGCAGGTTGAGAAACTCACCCCGGCCGTCGGCTTCGCGCACCAGCACATTTTCAGCGCGCAGCCCGAACGGAAACAGCGAGAGCCGCAACGAGCCGCGCAACTCGACCTGGCGCTGCAGCGATTGCGACAGCTCTGCGGCAAATTGCGGGCGATATCGATCCACGTCGCGCAGCAAGGCCCAGCCGGCGCCCAGTATCAGCGTGCTGGCGGCGGCAAGGTAGAGTGATTTGCGGGAACGGATGTTCGGCACAAACAGAAACCACGCAGCAAGGCGTGGTTATGTTCAGGTCAGAGCTGCTGAATACCCGCCACCAGCCATTTCAGGCTGCTGGCAGAGGCTGGCTTGACGAAGTGCCACAGTTCTTCAAACGGTTGCACCGGTGCGTTCAGCGATTCACTGACCATGCCGTGGAAGCGCACGCTGGCAACGTACTGATCGCCATCGGTGGCGGCTTCCACCACTTCCGCGTTGAGCGTTGGAAACTCGGCGGTATCCTTGTTGGCGGCAACGTCGGCCTTGATTGCTTCAAACATTTCCGGCGTCAGGTATTTGCGCAGCTCATCCACGCTTTCCGGCGAGTTCATGGTTTGCAGGTGCATGAACGATGCCTTGGCCTGACGCAGGAACGACGCCGTTTCGGTGCCATCGGGCAGGCGGTCGCCCGCCAGTGGTGCTGCCGATGCCGGCATCGCCCCTTCGCCGATACGAAACACGCGGCCAGCACTGCCACCGGCTGCTGGCGGGTTATTGCCAAAAGCGCCGCCGATGTTGCCGTTGTATGCCGGTTTGCCGGCTTGCTGGGTTTTGCGGCGGAACAACATGTAACCCACTACGGTGAGGCCGCCGAGCAGCAATACCATGCCCCACGGGAACGACGACTGCGGCGCTTGTGAGCCTGCCATCGCTGCATCTGTCGGCGCAGCATTGGGGGCGGTTGCGTGATGGTT
>JAUPTR010000174.1 GCA_030917985.1 Pseudomonadota bacterium
TTGAAATGGCGGCTGAAGCGCTCTGCATCGATGGTGGCGGAGGTGACGATCACTTTCAGATCCGGCCGGCGCGGCAGCAGTTGCTTCAGGTAACCAAGCAGGAAATCGATGTTGAGGCTGCGTTCGTGCGCCTCGTCGATGATGATGGTGTCGTAGGCGTTGAGGTAGCGGTCGGTTTGCGTCTCGGCCAGCAGAATGCCGTCGGTCATCAGCTTGATGTGGTTGCGCTCGCTGATCTTGTCGTTGAAACGCACCTTGTAGCCGACCGCCTCGCCCAGCGGGCTGTTCAGCTCTTGCGCAATGCGGCTGGCGACGGTGCGCGCGGCAATCCGCCGTGGCTGGGTGTGGCCGATCAGCCCGGCCACGCCGCGCCCGAGTTCGAGGCAGATTTTCGGTAACTGCGTGGTTTTACCCGAGCCGGTTTCACCGCAGATAATCACCACCTGATGTTTGGCGATGGTCTTGAGCAGCTCGTCGCGGCGCTGGTTGACCGGCAGGAAGTCGTCGAAAGCGGGCTTGGGCAGATTTTCGCGCCGCTGCTGCAGTTTGATCGCAGAGGCATCGATGGCGGCGGCCAGCTCGCTGGCACCTTTGTCGAACGGCTTGCCTTGCTGCTGCCGTTGCTCCAGCTGTTTCAGCCGGCGCAACAGGTTCTGCCGCTCGGCCAGCAGGCAGTGGGACAAACGGGAACGCAGTGCGCGCAAATCTTCGGCCATGGTGTGTAATCGGCGTGAAAAACAAAGCGGCGATTCTATCACGTGGCCAATTTTTACCCGGTTTACGGGCCTCGGCCTGCAGGGTACGCCTGTATTGGGCTGCAGGCGAGGCTGGGAGGCAATACCAGAGCGGCTTGCAGGGCAGGTGCCAGGTGTGGCTGGTGACTTGAAAAATGAGTTGTTGTCACTCATTTACGGTTGACGCAATGCAGCATTCATTACAAGCTGGCGGCCGGTTTATTTCATGCGGCGCTTTTTGGGTAATCAAACATGAGTCAAGACAACAAATACGAAGATTTTCTGGAACGTACCATTTTCTACAGCCGCTGGTTGCTGGCGCCGTTTTATCTGGCGCTGATTGGTGGCATCGGTGCGCTGTTTTTCAAGCTGGTGAAAGAATTCGCCGCGATGATCCATGTGCTGCTGGGCGGTGAGGGCAATGTCATCCTGTCCATCCTCGGGCTGGTGGATATCACGCTGGTGGCCAATCTGCTGGTGATCGTGATTTTCAGCGGTTACGAAAACTTCATTTCGCGGCTGGATGTGGCGCACAACTCCGGCGACAAGCCAAGCTGGATGGGCAAGGTGACCTATTCCGACCTGAAACTGAAGCTGATTGGCTCGATTGTGGCGATTTCCGCGATTGATCTGCTGAAAGCGTTTTTCAACCTCAAATCGCACAGTTCGGAAGAACTGGCCTGGCTGGTGGGTATCCACTGCACCTTCATGATCTCCGGCGTGTTGTTTGCGCTGATGGACAAGATGGCTGCCAAACACTGATTTTCCCGGTGCCGCCAGCCCGGCGGCACGGCTTCTTAGGCTGGCCCCGCGTTCCCGCTAGTGCCGGCCATTCTTTGCTCGCGCTTGTTTCCTCTCTCGTCGGGCTGTTGTTTTGGCTTCATTTCTGTTGCGCATACGCGCAATTTGCCGCTGCCGGCCGGTTTTTTTTCGCCAATTTTCTTTTGCGCTGCATCAATAAAATTGCATGAAATCCGCTTCTTGCTTGCCTTGTAGCGATGTCGGGTCTATCAAAAATGTGCAGTGCAGCATTTTGCTGCCCATCTTTTTTGCATTGTCCCGGGAGAATGCCAATGGCCGGCACTGGCACGTTGTTGGGGAAATACCGCGAGATCATCGTTGCGGTAGGTCTGTTTCTGTTGTTCGACCTCACGGTGCTGGGGCTGAATATCTATACCTCGCTGCAGGTGTCGTCGGATGCGGTGTCGATCAACCTTGCCGGGCGACAGCGGATGCTGTCGCAGCGGATGACCAAATCGGTGCTGGAGCTGGACGCCGATGCCCGCGCTGGCACCTCGCTGAGTGCCGCGCAGCAGGAGCTGCAGCTGTCGTTGCAGCTGTTTGATTCGACCTTGCGTGGTTTTCGCCAGGGCGGTGCGGTAACCGGTGGCGCGGGTGATCAGGCGCAGCTGAAGGCTGTCGATAGCGCCAGCGGCCGCGCCTTGCTGCAGCAGGCAGAGCAGATCTGGCAGCCGCTGATGCCGTTGTTGCAGCCGCTGGCAAGTGGTCAGCCGTCGCCGATGCAGATTGGCCAGGCCGCCCAGCAGCTGCGTGCGCACAATGCAACCTTGCTGGAGCTGATGAACGATCTGACCAGCAGCCTGGAGCAGGATGCCCGCAACCGAGCACGCATGTTGTGGCTGGCGCAGGGCGTGGCGGTGGTGCTGGCATTGAGCAACTTTGCGCTGATCGTGTTCCGCTTTGTGCGCCGTCTGCGCGACAACGACCGGCAGATTGAAGCCGCCAAGCAGGAAACCGATGAAATCCTTTCCACCGTGCAGGAAGGCTTGTTCCTGCTCGACAGCCAGTACCTGATCGGCAATCAGGTGTCGGCCTCGTTGCCGAAAGTGATGGGACGGCGTATCGCTTCGGGCATGAATTTTCTCGATCTGTTGCAGAACATGGTGCCGCAGCGCGAATTTGAAGCCGCGCGCGATTATCTGGAGTTGCTGTTTGGCGACCGGGTGAAAGAGGCCCTGGTGCGCGAGCTGAACCCGCTGGCAACCGTAGAAGTACGCGATATCGATGCGCGCTATGGCGTGAAGGCGCGTTACCTGTCGCTGCAGTTTTCGCGGGTGACCGGTGCCGAGGGCGGCAAACCGACCCATCTGCTGGTAACGGTGCAGGATATTTCCGAAGTGGAACAGTTGCGTGTCGACCTGCAACAGGCCAAACAGAACGCGCGTGCCGAGGTCGAGGTGCTGCTGGATCTGCTCAAGCTCAACCCGCAAACGCTGGCGGGCTTTATCAATCAGGCGCGAAGCAGCCTGCACGAAATCAATCGCTTGTTGCGCGATGTTTCTGGCGACTATCGCCCGCTGATCGACAAGGTGTTCCGCCAGGTACATGCGCTGAAAGGCGACGCGGCGGCGATCCGCTTCCATCTGTTCGAGCAGCTGGCGCACGATTTTGAAGACAATCTGCAGGCCTTGCGCGAGAAGGGCGAAATCAATGGCGATGATCTGCTGAGCCTGCTGCCGCAGCTGGAGGAGTGTTTCTCGCGCATACAGCAGGTGGAGGACATGTCCAACCGCATGGGCGCCGCGCCGATGGCGCAGCGCCAGCCGCAGGACGAAATCAGCGAGTGGCTGGAATCGCTGCAGCAGCTGGCGGCGCGTATTGCCAAAGGCCAGAACAAGAAAGTGGCGCTGCACACCAAGCTGGAAAGCCTGCCGCAGTTGCCGGAAAGCAGCCGCGTGTTGCTGCGTGAATTAACCATCCAGCTGCTGCGCAATGCGGTTACCCACGGCATCGAGCCGATGGAGGAGCGCCTGCTGCACGCCAAGCCGGATACCGGGCACGTGCGTATCGAGCTGCGGCAGCTGGGGGCAGGGCAGTTTGAGTTCGAAGTCAGCGATGATGGGCGCGGCATTGTGCCGGCGCATATCCGCAGCGAGCTGGAGCGCAGCGGCCGCTATAGCAGCGCGGCGCTGGCAGCGATGGATGATCGGGAGGTAGTGATGAAAATCTTCGAACCGGGCTTTTCTACCGCCAGCAGTGCCGGCATTGATGCCGGCCGCGGGGTGGGCATGGATCTGGTGAAAGAACGGGTAAGCCGCCTCGGCGGACAATTGAAACTGGCCTCGCGCCCCAACGAGTTCACCAGCTTTGCGCTGCGTTTTGCCGCGCCCGGAGGTGAGGCATGAAAAGGCTGCTGATTGTCGACGATTCCAACATTATCCGCAGCCGCATTGCCCGCATCATGGGCAACCCGCGCCTGCCGGATATCCAGATCGTCGGCCTGGCAAAAGATGGCGCCGAAGCGGTGGCTATCTGCCGCCGCAGCAA
>JAUPTR010000175.1 GCA_030917985.1 Pseudomonadota bacterium
GCTGCTGAAACGCGTGCCGTTTTTCACCAAGCCGGCGCCGCCGCTGGATAACCTTAGCCGATAAGAGGTCAACAACATGACTGCACATACTTCCGTCAACACCGCGCCATCACTGCTGTCGCAGGTTCCGGCCAAAAGCCGGCTGCTGTTGCGGCTGCTGGATAAACTGCAATTCGGCCGCCTGCACCTGATCGGCCCGGATGGCCACGGCCACGGCCACTGGTTTGGCCACGAATCCCAGCCGGTGGTGGAAATCACCCTGCATGACTGGCGGGTGCTGGACCGGATCGTCCGTAATGGCGACATCGGCCTGGCCGAGGCGTATCGGCTGGGGCAGGTAAAGGTCTCCTGTCTCACCAGCCTGATGCGGCTGGCGCTGCAAAACCAGGCCGTGCTGGAACGGGCGATTCACGGCCACTGGCTGGGGCGCCTGCTGTATCGGATCAAGCACCTGCTCAACGCCAACACCCGTGCCGGCAGCCGGCGCAATATCCACGCCCACTACGACATCGGCAACGATTTCTATCGTTTATGGCTCGACCCGAGCATGACCTATTCGAGCGCCTGGTTTGACGGCGACCTTAAACAGGGCTTGCAACAGGCGCAGCAGGCCAAATACCAGCGCATTCTCGATCAGCTTGACGCCAAACCGGGGCAAACAGTGCTGGAGATCGGCTGCGGCTGGGGCGGCTTTGCGCAACTGGCGGCAGAGCGGGGGCTGAAGGTGAAAGGCATCACGCTTTCAACCGAACAGCTGGACTATGCCCGCCAGCGTATGGCCGCTGCCGGCTTGAGTGACAGCGTTGAACTGTCGCTGACAGATTACCGCGATCTCACCGGCCAGTTTGATCACATCGTATCGATTGAAATGCTGGAAGCGGTGGGTGAGCGCTGGTGGCCGGGCTATTTCCAACAGGTGGCGCGCTGCCTGAAGCCGGGTGGCCGTGCGGTGATCCAGACCATCACTATTGCCGACGAGCGTTTTGAGCAATACCGGCGCGGCACCGACTTTATCCAGCAATACATTTTCCCCGGCGGCATGTTGCCGTGTGACCGGGTACTGCGACAGCAGGCGGCAAGTGCAGGTCTGGATTTGCAGCAAAACACCACCTTTGGTATCGACTACGCCGAAACGCTGCTGCGCTGGCGTGAGTCGTTCGAGGCCGTGTTGCCGCAGGTGCGCCAGCAGGGCTTTGATGAAGCATTTATCCGGCTGTGGCGTTTCTACCTGTGTTATTGCGAGGCAGCGTTCCGCGAGTCGGCAACCGATGTGGTGCAGCTATGTTTGCAAAAACCGCAGCACTGATCGCGCTGATGTTGCTGAGCCTGGCGGCACTGGCCAACCCCAACCCACCGGCGCTGGCAGAAAAAGTCGTGCCGCAACTGCGGCAGGTGGGCGCGGGCGAGATGCGCTGGTTTGGCCTGCGCCTGTATCAGGCGCGTTTGCTGGCAGCCGACGGCCGTTATCAGGACAACGCGCCGTATGCGCTGGAGATTACCTACCAGCGCGAAATCGAGCGCGAGCGGCTGGTGGATACCAGTGTCGACGAAATTCGCCGCCTCGGGCTGGATCAGGGGCGGATGCCGCAGTGGCGCGAGGCCATGTCGCGCGGCCTTGTTGATGTGAAACCGGGCGATCAGTTGCTGGGCGTGTATCTGCCCGGTGTCGGGGTGCGCTTCTATGCCAGATCCGGCTTGACGGCGGAAATCCGCGACGAGAAGTTTGCCCAGGCGTTTTTCGCCATCTGGCTGCACCCGCAAACCCGAGAGCCGGGCTTGCGCCGGCAATTGCTTGGCGTGGATCGGTAGCGAGAGCCATGCGACATTTATCCGCTTATGCGCTGCTGGGCGCGCCGCTGGCCATGGCTGCGCTGCCGGTGTATGTGCTGGCGCCGAAACTCTACGGCGATGAGCTGGGCATGTCGCTGGCGCTGCTCGGCGCGGTGCTGTTTGGCGCCAGGTTGGTGGATACGCTGCAAGACCCGTGGCTGGGGCGGCTGGTGGACCGCTGGCAGCAGCGTGGCTGGACGTGGTTGCTGGGGTTGGGCACGCTGGGGCTGGCGGCAGGCTTCATTGCCTTGTTCGCTCCGCCAGCATTGAATGAGGCAGGGCTGGCCGGGTGGCTGGCCGTGAGTCTGGTGCTGGCCTACACCGCGCACAGCCTGGTCAACGTCTGTTATCTGACCTGGGGCGCACGTATCTCCGACGATCCGCTGCAACGCAGCCGTATCACCGGCTGGCGCGAGGCCTGTGGCCTGGCCGGGGTGCTGCTGGCGAGCGTGTTGCCGCTGCTGCTGGCCCATCAGCTGCCGGCCGGGCTGGCGCGGGCGGTGTTTTCGGCGCTGTTTGTGCTGCTGTTGCTGGCGGGGGTCGCGGCGTTGCTGTGGCGTGCGCCCTTGCCAAATGTTGTGGCCCGCGAGGCTGAGTTTGACTGGTGGCTGCCGTGGCGCAATGCCGCGTTTTCCCGGCTGGCACTGGTTTTTTTGATTAACGGGCTGGCCTTGTCGATTGCGGCAACCCTGGCGCTGTTTTTCATTGCCGATGTGATCCGCCTGCCGCAGTGGGGTGGCGCGTTTCTGGGGCTGTATTTTGTGGGCGGGGCGCTGTGCCTGCCGCTGTGGGTGTGGCTCGGCAACCGTATCGGCAAGCCGGCGGCGTGGCTGTTGAGCATGGGGCTGGGCTGCCTGGCCTTTGTCTGGGCGGCCTTGCT
>JAUPTR010000176.1 GCA_030917985.1 Pseudomonadota bacterium
CAGCATGAACGGGTAACTCCTGCTACCCGGATTAAACTGAAACCGCCCGTTGGCATCGGTACTGATCTCATCAATGGTTGTTTTCTGTGCATCCATGATGGATATATTGATGTTGGCGATTCCGACACCGTCAGAAGCCACACCGACAATGGTTTCGGCAATCTCCGCATTGGCAGTGCTATCGCTATTGCACCCGCTCATCGCAAGACCGACTGCCGCAGAAAGCAGCCCGAGACGCACAGACGCGCCAAACTTGTTCATTGAATTTCTCCTCGCTCACGCACGCGCAACCTCAACCCTGCGTGATTTTGTATACATTTTATCCAAACGCAATATACCTTTAGCATGATGCTGATGTAAACGCATTCGCCTTTGGCATGACTGGTTTTCATGACAGTCGCATTCAGGCAAAGTTCCCCTGGCGAGCTGCCGGATTTGAGCACTCAGCATCGGCCATATGGGAAAAGTCTGCCGTGGCGACTTCTGATCATCCCCAAGCCTGCCAGGTAGCCAGGTATCACCCACAGAAGCGCCAGCCTTTTGCTATGCTCAAATCCGGCTTCCATACAGACGGGGGAAAGTGCCGTGGCGCAAACACTGTTGAATGAATGGGAAATGGACGGCCCCAGTGAACAGCTGGGTGACGTGATCCGACTGATGGAGCGTTTGCTCGATGGCGGCAACCGCAAGCAACTGATGGAAAGTCTTTGCCATTGGCTGCAACAGCAAGTTCTGGGGAGCCGGGCATTGATTGGCGCACTCGGCAGCTGCGGCAGCAACATTGACGACTGGTACGGCCCAAGCTTGCCCATCGGGCTGCTGCTGGAACTGGACGACTTTCCGCTGGCGCGCAACGATCAATGGCAACAACGCCTGCAAACTGGTCAGATGGTGGTCAACGGAAATCTGCAACAGGATGGAGGCTGGGGCATGCTGGGCGAGGCCGCCAGCAATGCAGGGCTGTCAGCTGGCGTGGCATTGCCGGTTCTGAAACAGGATGGCCAGCCACTGGCGTTGATTTGCCTGTTCTGGCTGACACCGCACCTGGCCATGCCGCGTGAGCAACTTTCGCTGAAACGTGCCAGCCGCTTGCTGCGTATTGGCCTTGAGCACCTGCAGCGGCAACAGATACTGCAAGAAAATGAATCAGCCTATCGGCAGCTGGCAGAATCAACCAACGCACCGATGCTGGTGATACGTGGAGACACGGTGGCATATGCCAACCCGGCTTTTGTCACCCTGACAGGCAGCCCGCTGCAGACAAACACCCGCATGGGATCGCTGATTCATGATGAAGACCGACGGGCGGCGCTGGACTTTCTGATTCAGGCTCAACGCCAACACATCGGCGGCAGCTGCCAGTTCCGGCTATTGCGACAGGATGCGCACGACGCAGCAGTGGCGGCACACATCAGCCCGATCAGTTTCCACGGCACTCCGGCAGTGCTCGCAACGCTAAACCTGAACAACACCTAGAACTCGGTAATGACATGAAAAAACTCTGCATCATTGGCGGCAGCGGCTTTGTTGGCCGCCATATCGCGGCCCGGGCTGCTGCGCTTGGCATGCAAGTGACGATTCCCACACGTCAACGGGAAAAACTCAAGGCGGAATTGATACTGCTGCCAACGGTCGATCTGCTCGATGTCGACTTGCATGATCCAGCAGCACTGGATTCGCTGCTGCGCGGCCAGGATGTAGTGATTAATCTGGTTGGCATCCTGCAAGGCAATGAAGCAGCCTTTGAACGTGCACATGTATCGCTACCCGAGAAAATTATTCAGGCTTGCAAGCGCAACGGTATTCGACGGCTGCTGCACATGAGTGCACTCAAAGCGGATGCAAATGGTCCTTCCCGCTATTTGCGCTCCAAGGGGCGCGGCGAGGCGCTGGTCAAGTTATCCGGGCTGGATTACACGATTTTCCAGCCCTCGGTCATTTTTGGTCGCGGTGACAGTTTCCTCAATCTGTTTGCCACGCTGGCTCGTTTGGCGCCCATTCTGCCGCTGGGAGGTGCCGATGCACAGTTCCAACCGGTGTGGGTGGAAGATGTGGCAGCCTGTTTCATCCAGGCCATCAACAACAAGGCCACCCATCAGCAAAGTTATCCACTGTGTGGCCCGCAGCGCTACAGCCTGAGGCAGCTGGTCGATTACACCGCCAGCACGGCGGGCACCCCCAGGCCAATCATCGCCCTGCCCGATTTTCTGGCACGGCTGCAAGCCGGCTTGCTGGAGCTGCTGCCGGGGCAATTGATGTCGCGTGACAATCTCGATTCAATGCGTGTTGCCAGCACCTGCGACTGTCCGTTCCCCGAGGTGTTCGGCATCACTCCGTCAGCGCTGGAGGCGATCGCACCGGCTTATCTGGCCAATAACACCCCACGTGGACGCTATCAACGTTACCGCCGCCGGCGATAACCCCATCCAGACAGCCCCAGGCCCGTCACGGGCCTTTTTTCTTGCCCAGGCTTGTGCGCATAATCACGCCAACCACACTGGAGAGACCCATGCTCACGCTGATCATCGGTAACAAGAACTATTCATCCTGGTCGCTGCGGCCATGGTTATTGTTGCGCCATGCAGGAATCGATTTTGAGGAAATCCTGATTCCGCTCTATCAGGGCGATTACAAACAGCAACTGCTGCGCCATTCCCCCTCTGGCAAAGTGCCTTGCCTGCTGGATGGACACATCACGGTCTGGGATTCGCTGGCGATTGCCGAATACCTGGCGGAAGCTGTTCCTGCGCTCAAGCTCTGGCCACAGGATGTCGCGCAACGCGCCGAGGCGCGCGCCATCAGTGCGGAAATGCATGCCGGTTTTGCTGCGCTGCGTAGCCATTTCGGCATGAACCTGCGTTATCGCCACGACACACCGGTTCCGGCAGAAGTCGTGCCGGAAATCGCACGCATCATCGAAATCTGGAGCAGTTGCCTTAAGCGTTTTGGCGGCCAGGGGCCATTCCTGTTTGGGCATTTCAGCATTGCCGATGCGATGTTTGCTCCGGTGTGCTGCCGCTTCCGCAGTTATGGCGTCGCACTGCCCGCAGATTGCGCCAGTTACGTCGAACACATGCTGAATTTGCCAGCCATGATTGACTGGTACAGCAGCGCCGCAACCGAAACCTGGATCATCGAAAAACTCGAACCGCAAGGCGGAGCGCAGCCATGATGACGCATGCCATTGCGGCCTGGCTGCATTACCTCGGCATGATGGCCATGATGGCGTTGCTGGCAATGGAGCACCTGCTGTTCAACGAAAAGCTGGATCTGGCGCGCAGCCGGCTATTGCTGCGCATCGATGCCCTCTATGGCACGCTTGCCGGGATTCAGATCGGCACCGGCATCTGGCGTATGTGGCTGGAAAAAGGCAGCGCCTATTATCTGAGTAACCCGCTGTTTCACGCCAAAATCGGCCTGTTTGCGCTGGTTGGGCTGTTATCGCTGTACCCCACCCTCACCTTTCTTGCCTGGCGCACCGGCTTGCGCCAGCAACAGGCACCGCAAATCGCACCAGGCAAGGCACGCCTGGTCACCATGATTATCCGACTCGAATTGCTTGGCCTGCTGCTGATACCGCTGCTGGCGACGCTGATAGCGGATGGGGTGGCCCGCTGATGCAGATTTACGTTGTTGGCGGAGCTGTGCGCGACCAGTTGCTCGGGCTGCCGGTGGTTGATCGGGATTATGTGGTGGTAGGTGCAACGCCGGCACAGATGCTGGCCAAGGGCTTCAAGCCGGTCGGCAAGGATTTTCCGGTATTCCTGCATCCGAAATCGCATGAGGAATACGCGCTGGCCCGCACCGAGCGCAAAACCGCACCGGGTTATCACGGCTTCCTGTTTCACGCAGCACCGGATGTCACGCTGGAACAGGATCTGGCGCGGCGAGATCTCAGCATCAATGCCATGGCGCTCGCTGAAGATGGCAGCATCATCGATCCGTTCAACGGCCAGGCAGACCTGCAGGCGCGCCTGCTGCGACACGTATCACCGGCTTTTGTCGAAGACCCCGTGCGCATTCTGCGCCTGGCCAGGTTTGCCGCACGTTTTGACTTTGCGGTCGCCGCGGAAACCATGACGCTGATGCGCGAGATGGTCGATAGCGGCGAAGTGGACGCACTGGTAGCAGAACGGGTCTGGGCCGAACTGGCCAAGGGGCTGATGACCACACGACCGTCAAAAATGTTTGAAGTGCTGCATGAATGCGGCGCCCTGCGACGCATTCTGCCGGAGCTGGATCGCCTGTGGGGAGTGCCACAGCCGCCAACCCACCACCCAGAAGTAGATACCGGCGTTCACACCATGCTGGTGGTGGATTATGCCGCCAGCCAGGGCTGGAACCTGGCAACGCGCTGGGCGGCGCTGCTGCACGATCTGGGCAAAGGCACCACACCCCGCAACGAGTGGCCACGCCATATCGGCCATGAGACACGTGGCGTGAAGCTGGTCGACGCCGTCTGCGAACGCCTGAAAGTGCCGAATGATTGCCGTGACCTCGCCAGACACACCGCCCGCTACCACGGCGATATTCACCGCGGCATGGAATTACGTCCGGATACCTTGCTGAAGTTGCTGCAGTCGGTCGATGCCTTCCGCAAGCCGGAACGGTTTCAGGATCTGCTCAACGCCAGCATCGCCGACAGCCGGGGCCGCCCTGGCTACGAAAACCGCGCGTTCCCGCAAGCACAACGGCTGTTGCTTGCATTGCAGGCTGCCAACAGTGTCGACGCAGGCGGCATTGCTGCAGCCCAAACCGATAAAGCGAGGATTCCTGAAGCAATCGCATTGGCCAGACTTCACGCCATCGCC
>JAUPTR010000177.1 GCA_030917985.1 Pseudomonadota bacterium
GGTCTGACTAGCGCAACAGCTCAACGCCAACAAACAGGACAAAAATCCACGACGCAGCATCAATGATCCAGACGCTGAATCACCTGCATTAACGCCTCGTGCCCCGGGTTGTCTTTGAGCGAACCCTGCCAGGTTGAGCGCGCCTCACCCTGGCGCCCCATTGTCCACAATACCTCGCCCAGATGCGCGGCGATTTCCGGATCGGTTTTCAGCGAATAGGCACGATTGAGATAATCCAGGCTTTCATCCAGCTTGCCCATCCGGTATTTGACCCAGCCCATGCTATCGAGAATGTACGGATCGTTGGGCTGCGCCTTGAGCGCCTTTTCGATCAGGACCAAAGCTTCGGCAAAGCGATCGGTACGGTCAGCAAGGGTGTAACCGAGTGCATTCAACGCCATCGGATCATCCGGTTTCAAACGCAGGATTTCCCGCAGATCGCGCTCCGATTCGGCAATCCTGTTCAGCCTTTCCGCCACCATGGCCCGGTCGTACAGTAAATCAGGGTTACCTGGATACTGCTTCAGCGCATCATCCAGCAGGGTCATGGCTCGCTCGAACTGCTTGGCATCGCGCAGCGTCTGAACCTTTAACTGCAACACACCGATCTTTTGCTCGTTACTGCTGATTGGCAATGTATCCAGATGTTGCAACGCCTTTTCAAGCTGCCCCTGTTTCGCCAGCAAACGCGTATAGCGTGCCTGCGCAGCCAGATATCGTTCGCCCGGCTCGATGGACAAAAAGGCAGCGGCTGCCTCATCGTTGCGCCCCAGCTCTTCGTAGGACTGACCCAGCATGAATGCGGCCCCCGATGGATCGCGCAGCGGCAGTTTTTGCGCCTGCAACAATGCGGCCACAGCCGCCGCAGGGTCTTTCATCTCCAGCGACAAACCGGCATAGGCCAGCCAGATATCGGGGTTTGCAGGATTTGCTTCCACCAGGATTTTCATTTGTTCACGAGCCTGGGGGTACTGTTTTCCCGCCGCAAGCAGGCGAGCATAGTTCTGGCGGATATCTTTGGCGTTGGGATAACGTTTCAGATACGCAGCCAGATAATCGCGGGCAGCCGACATGGACGTCCGCTGCAGAATCTGCGCATGAAACAGCGCGGCAATCTCCCAGTCGGGGCGTAAACCCTCTGCCGCCTCGATTTCCTGTAACGCCAGATCGTAACGACTGGCACGCCAGGCGAGCGAGCCCACGGCAAAATGAGCCTCTGCAACCAATGGATACGGCATCGCCAGCTTCTGTGCAAAGCCGAGGACCCCCTCACGGTCAGACTGCTTGATCAGCAAGTCATGCAACTCCAGCCAGATCTGGGAAATCTGATTGGGCAATGTGGCAAAAACCTGCTGCATCACCGGCTCTGCCTCGGCATAACGCCCTTCCTTCAGCAACAGCGCAACCAGCATATGCCGCGACTGAATGGATTCCGGCTCAGCTTCAGACCATTGCCTGGCACCATCAATTGCCACCTTGGTGTTGCCGGTAACCAGGCCGATCTCTGTCGCCCTGCGGGCTACGCGCGGGTCTCGCGTCAACTTGAGCAGGTGGGCATATGCACCACTGGCCACATCGGCACGACGCCTTTGCAGCCCTATTTCGCCCATCAGAAAATCAAACAACATTTCTTCCGACAATGACTGTAGCGGCAGCCGCGCCTTGGCCTGCTTCTCCTCTACAGCATGTGACACACCCTCATCCGAACCGGCAGCCTCCGCCTTGCTCTCCGCAGCAACGGGAGGCGACATTTGCGCACACCCAGTCAACACCATCAGTAACAACAAGCCACCCAACTTCGGAGATTTCATTTTTTTCAACTCAAACAATACTGGTACGATTTCATCCGGCAGCAAGCAGCCGTATCCAAGCGCAGTTTAGGGTGTTCACGACACAGCCACAAGCCAACCAGTAACCGGCAAGCAAAATATAGCGCTGAGATATCCCTCCAACCACATACCGAGACGCACCCGACATGCCTGAACTACCCGAGGTAGAAACCACCCGCAAGGGCATCGGCCCTCATATTCAGAACAAGCAGATCAGCCAGGTGAACATCCGCCACTTCGGCCTGCGCTGGCCGATCCCTTCCAATCTGGCAGAAGCCCTTGAAGGCCGGCACGTCACCCAAACCCTGCGACGCGGCAAATACCTGCTGCTGGACTGCGGCAACGGCTGGCTGATCATTCACCTGGGCATGTCCGGCAGCTTACGCATCCTTACGCAAACAGAACCACCGAGAAAGCACGACCATGTCGACCTGGTGTTCGCCGATGGCAGCATCCTGCGTTACCACGACCCACGTCGCTTTGGCGCAATACTCTGGGAGCCGGGCAATGTCTGGAACCATCCACTGATCCGGGAGATGGGCCCCGAGCCACTTGATCCGCTGCTACCTGCCGATTATTTATATGATGCCACCCGTAAACGTTCACAAGCCATCAAACAGGTCATCATGGATAGCAAGCTACTGGTTGGGGTCGGCAACATCTACGCCAGCGAAGCATTGTTCCGCGCCCGCATTCACCCGGCCACGGCAGCCAATCGAATCAGCAAACAACGCTGCCAGCGCCTGCAGCAGGCCATCCGGCAAACACTGCAGTCTGCCATCGACACAGGCGGCAGCACCCTGCGCGACTATGTCAACAGCCGCGGAGACAGTGGCTATTTCCAGCTGCAACACCTGGTTTACGATCGTACCGAACAACCCTGCAGGGTATGCGGCACCCCTATCAGACAAATCCGGCAAGGGCAACGCTCGACTTTCTTCTGTTCACACTGCCAAAATTAGTATTTCACAATAAAATTCTTAACCTTATGACAGGGGCGTGAAACGGCCAGCATAAAGGCGCTGTTGCCCCTGTGAATTGTGCTAAATTAATCACATTCACATTTAGCTTTTGCCCAGCCGGAGGAGTATTTCATGTCAACGCCGACCCTGATCGCAGATTTCGAGGCCTACAGCGATTGGCGCAGCAATATCTCGCGCAGCATTGGCACCCTGCAGGGCTGGCTGGACGAACAGGATCTGGGTGACGCACAGATTTCGATGCGCACCCAACACATACTGGATCGGCTACGCGAAGACCAACTTAACGTAGCCTTTATCGCCGAGTTTTCACGTGGCAAATCAGAACTGATCAACGCCATTTTCTTCTCCGACTATGGCCAGCGAATTCTGCCTTCAAGTGCTGGCCGCACCACGATGTGTCCGACAGAACTGCTGTTCGATCCTCAGCGCGAGCCCAGCATTCAGCTTCTGCCGATCGAAACCCGCGCCAGTGACACGACCACCGCCGAATATAAACGTTATCCAGACGAATGGAAAACCATTCTGCTCGATACTGCCAGCGGCGAAGGTATGCAACAGGCGTTTCAGGAAGTTGGGCAAACACGCAAGGTAAGCAAGGAAGAAGCCGAACGCCTGGGGCTGTTTCAGCCGGACAACGAAGACGATCTGCTGACGGTGGACGCGGAAGGACTGGTCGAGATCCCCTGCTGGCGCCATGCCATCATCAACTTTCCGCATCCTTTGCTGAAGCAGGGGCTGGTGATTCTGGACACGCCGGGCCTGAACGCAATCGGCACCGAGCCAGAATTGACACTGAACATGCTGCCGAACGCCCATGCCATCCTGTTCATTCTGGCGGCAGACACCGGTGTCACCAAATCAGACATCGAGGTTTGGCGCAACCACATTGGCACCCAGGCAGGCCGTGCACGCGGTCGCCTGGTGGTACTCAACAAGATCGATGGTCTGTGGGACCCACTCAAATCCAGCGCGGAAATTGATGCGGAAATCAGCAAACAGGTGAATACCAGCGCCGAGCTGCTTGGCCTGCCCACCTCGCAGGTATTTCCGGTTTCGGCACAAAAAGCACTGGTTGCCAAAATCAACCATGACGAAGAATTATTGCAACGCAGCCAGCTACTGCAACTGGAGCGAGCGCTGTCAGACGAATTGCTGCCATCGAAGCAGGATATCGTGCGCGATTCGACCCAGAACGAGATGGAAGATCTGGTTAGCGGCGTACGACAGATTCTCAACTCGCGTCGTAACGGTGTAACCGAACAACTGACCGAGCTGACCGGTCTGCGGGGCAAGAATCAGGATGTCATCATCCATATGATGGACAAGGTCAAGCAGGAGAAAGAGCACTTCGAACGCGGACTGCAGCGCTTCCAGGCCTTACGCTCGGTATTTTCGCAGCAAACGAACGTGCTGTTCGGCTATCTGGGCATGGAAACCTTGCGCAACGAGATTTCCCGCGTACGCGAAGAAATGGATCGCAGCCAATTTTCCTCGGGGCTGACGACAGCAATGAACAAGTTCTTCCGCGATACCAACGGCTGTATTTCCAAATCAGCGGAGCAGATTGCCGAAATCCAGTCGATGATGGCTGGCATGTACAAAAAGTTCAGCGAGGAGCATGGCTTGTCGCAGGTAGCACCCGCGCCATTCTCAACACTGAAATACCACAAGGAAATTTCGCGCCTGGAGCGGACTTATCGCGAACATTTCAATACGCTGGGCAACATCATTTCCACCAGCAAAAACACACTCACCAGAAAGTTCTTCGAGACCATCGCCAGCCGGGTGGTTTATGTATTTGAAGTGGCCAATCGTGACGTCGAAAACTGGCTGAAAACCATCATGTCACCGATGGAAACCCAGGTGCGCGAACACCAGCTGCAGTTACGCCGCCGTCTGGAAAGCGTCAAACGCATCCACCGAGCCACCGATACACTGGAAGACCGCATTGGAGAACTGCAGCAGATCGATAGCACTATCGTCGAGCAGATTGCACAGCTGGATCAATTCATGCGCGAGATTTATCAAGCACTGAATGCCGACGCACTGACCAAGCAACGCGACGCAGCCTGAACGCAACAAAGCCACGTTCTTCAAACGTGGCTTTGAGTGAGCGCCCCAAGTTTTCGCAAATATCAGAAACAAGTGCAGAAAAGACAACCGCAAACTTGGCAGCCTGTCGGCTTGAGCGATCTCTGCGAACCCCAAGGATCGAGCCCTGGTGGACGGGATCTACGGGGTTATTGCAATAAAACAACGCGCTTCTGCATGACTGAAACTGCTTATTTGCGCGGCGACAAAGCCCGATAGCCAATATCGCGACGATACTGCATACCGTCGAAACGTACCTGATCGACAACCTCGTATGCACGTTTCTGCGCCATTTTCACACTATCTCCCAAGGCAGTCACACACAGCACACGGCCACCGCTGGTCAGCACCTGACCCGCCGCGTTGCTCACAGTACCCGCATGGAATACATGGGCATCATCAGGCAGCTTGCCCAGCCCATGAATCACGTCACCCTTGCGTGGGGTATCCGGATAATTGGCTGCTGCAAGCACAACACCAAGTGCAACCCGGCGGTCCCATTCGGCCTCGATTCTGTCGAGAGAACCATCCACAGCGGCCTCAAGCAAATCGACAAAGTCAGACTTGAGACGGAACATGATCGGCTGTGTTTCCGGATCACCCATACGGCAATTGAATTCCAGCACCTTGATCGCACCGTCATCACCGATCATCAGGCCGGCGTAGAGGAAACCCGAATAGGGAATACCATCTTTTGCCATCCCTTGCACCGTCGGCATGATCACTTCGCGCATGGCTTTGGCGTGAATCGCAGGCGTCACCACGGGTGCCGGGGAATATGCCCCCATCCCTCCGGTATTGGGCCCCTGATCACCATCCTGCAAACGCTTGTGATCCTGGCTGGACGCCAAGGGCAATACCTTGATGCCATCAACCATGACAATGAAACTGGCCTCTTCGCCACTCAGGAAATCTTCAACAACAACCCGAGCGCCAGCGTCACCCAGCTTGTTGTCAGACAGCATCATGTCGATTGCGGCATGCGCTTCATCCAGCGACATGGCCACTACCACGCCCTTGCCAGCAGCCAGTCCGTCGGCCTTGATCACGATTGGTGCGCCGCGCTGATCGATATAGGCATGTGCGAGGGCGGCGTCAGAGAAGGTCATGTATTCCGCAGTAGGAATCGCATGGCGCTTCATGAAAGCCTTGGCAAAGTCCTTTGAGCTCTCCAACTGGGCAGCAGCCTTGCTAGGGCCAAAAATTTTCAAGCCTGCCGAACGAAAGGCATCCACCACCCCCTGCGACAGTGGCGCCTCCGGCCCTACCACGGTTAACTCGATTTGCTCCGCCCGTGCAAAAGCCAGCAGTTCGTCAACCGTATTCAGCGCAACGTTGTATACGCCATCTTCCAGCGCCGTGCCTGCATTGCCAGGCGCAACATAAACCCGCGAGATGCGAGGCGAACGGGCAATTTTCCAGGCCAATGCATGCTCACGCCCACCCGAACCGATAACCAAAACTTTCATTTGCAGTCCTTGCGATTTGAAACCGTACAGTTTTAGTGACGGAAGTGACGTGTGCCGGTCAACACCATGGCGATGCCATGCTCATCCGCGGCGGCAAAAACCTCTTCATCACGCATCGATCCACCAGGCTGGATAATGGCCTTGATGCCGTTTTCGGCAATCACATCCACGCCATCGCGGAACGGGAAAAACGCATCCGATGCGGCAACCGCCCCCGCCAGCGGCAGACCGGCAGCTGCGGCCTTGATCGCGGCAATCCTGGTCGAGTCCACCCGGCTCATTTGTCCAGCCCCGACGCCGGCAGTCTGGCCATTTCTGGCAAAAACGATGGCGTTGGATTTAACAAATTTCGCCACACGCCAGGCAAACAACAGATCCTGCAACTCGGCAGCGGTCGGCTGACGCTTGGTCACTACACGCAACTCGTCAAGCACCACATTCTTGATGTCAGCACTCTGCACCAGCAAGCCACCACCCACACGTTTAAAGTCGTAGGGGTTGGCACCAGATTCCAGCGGTACTTCCAGCACCCGCACGTTAACTTTCTTCGCCAGCAGGGCCTTAGCCTCTGCGGAATACGCTGGTGCAATCAGGACTTCGAGGAATTGGGCCGACACCGCTTCAGCAGTAGCAGCATCAACCTCACGGTTGAAAGCAATAATGCCGCCAAATGCCGAGGTACTGTCTGTTGCAAAAGCCAGACGGTAAGCGGTCAAAGTATCGGCAGCGATGGCTACGCCACACGGGTTGGCATGTTTGATGATGACACACGCCGGCTGGTCGAAGGTTTTCACCGACTCCCAAGCCGCATCGGCATCGGCAATGTTGTTGTACGACAGTTCTTTGCCCTGCAGCTGGTTGTAATTGGCAATGGCGCCCGGCACGCGTACCAGATCGCGGTAAAACGCCGCTTTTTGATGCGGATTTTCGCCGTAACGCATGTCCTGCACTTTTTCGAAGCTGGCATTAAAACGCAGCGGGAAATCTGCCGGGTTGGCACCGTCTGCATCCAGGGCAGTCAGATAGTTGCTGATTGCGCCGTCATAGGCGGCAGTATGCGAGAACGCCTTCTTCGCCAGCGCAAAGCGCGTAGCCAAGGTCAAACCACCCGCATTGGCGCGCAGCTCTTCAGCCAACGCGGTGTAATCACTGGCATCGGTCACGATGGCAACGTGTTGATAATTTTTGGCCGCAGAACGGACCATGGTCGGGCCGCCAATATCGATGTTTTCAATCGCATCAGCCAGCGAGCAGTTGGGCTTGCTGATGGTTTCCACAAACGGATAGAGATTGACGCACACCAGATCGATGTTGCCGATTTCATGTTGCGCCATGGCCGCAACATGGTCGGGCAAATCACGACGTCCCAGCACGCCACCATGAATTCTCGGATGCAGGGTTTTCACCCGGCCATCCAGCATTTCCGGAAAGCCGGTGTAGTCGGCCACTTCGATCACCTTGACGCCATTGTCCGCCAATAGCTTGGCGGTGCCGCCAGTAGAAAGGATTTCCACACCGAAACTGGCCAGCGCCTGGGCAAACGCCAGAACGCCCGTCTTGTCGGAAACACTGATGAGGGCACGTTGAATTTTGGTCGTCATGGTAATGCGGGTCTTTCTTTGCCTAAAGATCGAAAATCGGGCTAACTCAGCCCAGGTCGTATTCCTTGAGTTTCTTGCGCAAGGTGTTGCGATTGATACCGAGCAACTCGGCAGCCTTGGTCTGATTGCCCTTGGCGTGCGCCAGCACCACCTCAAGCAAGGGTTTTTCCACGCATCGCATCACCATGTCAAAAATGGCGCTGGGCGGCTCACCGTCCAGATCGCGAAAATATTGCTCCATCATCCGCTTGATTGCAGCGTCGATCTGATCGTTACTGTCCATACCCTACCCTCGTCCGTGCCTGCATGTCGATTCCCGGCCGGGCATGAATTGGTTTTGGTTACCCAGGGCCGAA
>JAUPTR010000178.1 GCA_030917985.1 Pseudomonadota bacterium
GGCCTCTACCCCTTGTTGTCGATGGGCCGGGTGCAGCAGTCCAAACAGTTCGGCAGGTGTCAGGGCAGGGGTCAGGCGTGCACCCAGCAGTTCGGCGGCAGCCGGATTGGCGTAACAGTGATTGTTTTTGAAAAACATGGCACCCAGCGGCATGCCATCCAGCAATGCCTGCAGTTCCTGCTCGCGTTCCTGCAAGGAATGCAGCGAGTTGATCTGCTCGCTGACATCGCTGGCCAGGCTGTCAATCGACAGTAGCACCCCCTGCGCATTCTGTACCCCCCAGGCGCGGTGCTTGATCCAGCGGGTGGTATTGCCGAGACGGATGCGATAGATCTGCTCAAACTGTTCACCGTTGGCAAACTGGGTGTTGGCGAACACGAGCGTCACTTGTTGGCGCTCTTCTTCGACAATGCGCTCCATCCATTTATCTGGCCGGGATAGAAATTCAGCGGGGCTGAAGCCGTAGATGCGTGCTGCGGATGGGCTGAGATAGCGCAATCGACTGTGATCGGGGCTCATGCTCCAGACTGCATCCGGTACCGAGTCGAGCAGGCCGGCAATTTTTCGCTCGGCTTCCTGCAGTTGTTCGTGGTTCTGATCCTGCTGCAGCCATAACAATTGCTGTCGTCGCCATTGCAGCGCTATGTAGCTGGTCATCGCCAGCAAGGTCAGTCCGCCAAATAGCAGAAACTGATACCAGCGAGCCAGATGGTGCCGCCGATCCAGGCCCACCAGTGTGATCAGATTGTATTCAGGGATATGCCGCAGCACATAAAAGCGCGGCTGCTCATCGTTGCCGATTTTGCCGACGTACCCCCCGCGCCAGTCCGTATCCGGTTGCAGCAGGCCCAGATTCAGCCGTTTCGGATTGTCCTCGTGGAGCTGGTCGGACAACAGCTGCCTGCCATCGCCGCCCAACAGCCGGGCTTCACCCTTGTTATTGAGCTGGAACGAGCGATACATGGCGGTGATGGGCTGGGCATTGACCATGGCCACCAGAACACCCAGTAACTCGCCGTGCTCATTTTGCAGCCGCACCGAGTAAATCATTGAAGATTGCCCGCGATCATGTGTGAACGGCGATTGCGAGAGATGGCTGATGAACACACCGCTCAAAACCTGGCGGCGATGTACTTCGATATAGTCGCTGCCGCCGAGGTTGAGTCTGGCAGGCTGGGTTGAGCGCGATGAGGCAATCACATCGCCGTGACTGTCGACGATAAACAGCAGGCTCAATGCCGGGTCGGCCAGCTGCAGCGGGCGCAGCGCCTGAAACAGCGGCTCTGCATCCGCGCCGTGTTTGCCGATGGTTTTACCGAGGAGATTGGCCTGTGCCAGCAGTCGCCGTTCCAGTGATTCTGCCTGCGCCTTGATCTGGCGGGACATCACCGCAGTCAGCGAGTCAGCCCATTGATAGGCCTGCTGTTTGGCGTCACCGTACATCACCAGCAGCGCCAGGCTGCTGAGCCCCCAGATCCACAAGACCAGCAGGCCCTGGCTGGCACTTTGCCATAGTCGCTGCGGGCGCTGTGGCGTACGGCCGAGTGGTGCTGCGCGCAATCCGGCGATACCTTATTCGCTGGTCCAGTTGGTGCTGGTAAATTGCTGCTCCAGCGGCACGTTGTTGATGACATTGTCGATCAGTCGATACAGCAATGCAGCGCGTACCGGTTTGAGCAGGTACCCATCAACGCCGCTGGCGAAGGCGGCCCGAATATCGTTTTCGGCATACGAACCGGTCAACATGATGATTTTATGCTCGGTGGTACGCTGGCGGATCAGCTTCACCAGTTCCCAGCCATTCATGCCCGGCATGCGGATGTCGATCAGGCTCAATTGTGGTGTAAAGCTGGATAGCAGTGTCAGGGCTTCATTGCCGTTCTTGGCCATTTGCACTTCACAGCCGCCTTTCACTGTCAGCAGGTCGACCACGGTTTCCAGTAAGGCCTCATCATCGTCGACCACCAGAATTTTCAGAGGGGCTGGGTTTTTGTCCATGTGTTGCTCCGCATAGGGGGATTTCACCGAAATCGGCTGAATCGGTCAAAGCCGGAAATTCTCACTATAGTCAGGCTGCATGTGCGTTTGCCACTCGATTTGTGCGTAGCAGCAATAAAAAACGCCGCATTGGATGCGGCGTTTTGATCTTCAGGCACGGGCGACTATTTCTTTGCCGGGCTGCCGATATGGGTCTTCTTGTCGTGGTCGAACTGCTTCATGTTGAACCACTGCTGCAGCATCGACAGGGCGCTGTTGACGACCCAGTAAACCACCAGACCAGCCGGGAAGAAGAAGAACATCACCGAAAAAGCCAGCGGCATGATTTTCATCATCTTCGCCTGCATCGGATCGGTTGGCGGCGGATTGAGGAATGTCTGCGCAAACATCAGGCCCGCCAGAATCACCGGCAATACATAAAACGGATCCGGCTGCGACAGATCGTTGATCCACATGATCCACGGTGCCTGGCGCAGTTCAACTGCGCCCAGCAGCGACCAGTAGAGGGCAATGAAAATCGGAATCTGCAGCAGCATCGGCAGACAGCCGCCAAGCGGGTTGACCTTCTCGGTTTTGTACAATTCCATCATTGCCTGATGGAATTTCTGCCGGTCGTCGCCGTGTTGCTCTTTCAGGCGCTCCAAGCGTGGCGCCAGTGCCTTCATCTGTGCCATCGAACGATAGCTGGCGGCAGATAGCGGATACAGTGCTGCCTTGATGACAATGGTCAGCAGGATGATGGCCCAGCCCCAGTTGCCGGTGAGTTTGTGCATCCATTCCAGCAGGGCGAACATCGGCGCTGCCAGCACGGTCAGCATGCCGTAATCCTTGGTGTGTTCCAGTCCGTCACCACGATTGCCGAGGGTCTTGAATGCGGCACTTTCCTGCGGGCCGGCAAACAGCGGCATGTCGATATTTGCCGTCTGGCCAGGTGCAATGTTGCCCATGGTGCGAATCACCGCAACCGAATTGAGCTCACCCTGCTTCTTCAGTTCAAACTGGCGATCGGACTGCTTGCCGCACTCCTCTGCCGGTGCTGCAGTATTTTCTGGCAGCCAGGCCGCAACAAAATAATGCTGCACAATACCAATCCAGCCGTTATCACAAGCCTTGGTATATTTGGCGTCGCCCTTGGCCAGGTCGTCAAAGCTGATTTTCTGGTACTTGTTTTGTGCCGTATATTGGGCAGCGCCGGTGAAAGTGGCCACCATATAGCTGTCGCCATCCGGTGCATGGCTGTCGCGCAGCAGACGGAAGTAAGCGCTTGGACTGATCGCCTGTGCCGAGCCATTGTTGACCTCGAAACGGGTGTCGATCAGATAGCTGCCACGCTTGAAGGTGTAGATACGGGCAACCTTGACGCCGCTGGCGCTGTTTGCTTCCAGGCGCACCTGCAGCTGATCCTTGCCTTCACCCAGTTGCATTGCGCTGGCGGGCAGCGTGTAGAGCGTGCGATGCGTCGGCAGCCCGGCGGCGCTGTTTTCCAGCAGCCCTGCCTGTGCGACGTAGGTTTTTTCCGCACTGCTTTCAAACAACACCAGCGGCTGTTTCGGATCGCCGAAAGCGCCATGTTTGCGCAAGGCCAGATAGCGGATATCGCCACCGTTGGCGTCAATCTCGGCAACCAGCATATCGGTGGTGACGCGCAGGCGCTCACCGTTTTGCAGTTTGGCGTTGTTGTCGCTGGCTGCGGCTGCGGCCGGTGCGGCCTGGCCGGTTGCCGCCTTGGCGGGGGTGGCAGTCTGCGTGCTGACAGATTGCGGCGGGTGTCGACGGGTTTCCCATTCTTGCCACAGGAACACGATCGACATCGACAGAATCATGAAGACGATGAGGCGTTTGCTATCCATTCGGAGCCTTAAATTCAGGGAACGGGATCATAACCACTGCCACCCCAGGGGTGACAGCGACAAATTCTTTTGGTTGCAAGCCAGCCGCCTCTGGCCGGGCCGTATTTGCCGATTGCCTCCGCTGCATACTGCGAGCAGCTTGGCGTGTAACGGCAACGCGGCCCGAGCAGCGGGCTGATTGCATATTGATACAGTCGGATCAGTGCGAGGAGCAGGCGCGACATTTATCCAGTTTGCCAAACAATCGTTGCAATTCGCTGACTACCAGCGCGTACTGATCGCGGGCTAAGGCTTCGCGCGGCCAGACAACCA
>JAUPTR010000179.1 GCA_030917985.1 Pseudomonadota bacterium
CCCTAGAATGATTTCAGTCAGTTTCACGAAGGAGCGCGTGATGAAAGTCTTGGTGCCCGTCAAGCGGGTGGTGGATTACAACGTGAAGGTGCGCGTCAAGGCCGACGGCACGGGCGTGGACATCGCCAACGTCAAGATGTCGATGAACCCTTTCGACGAAATCGCCGTTGAAGAGGCTGTGCGTCTGAAAGAAGCCGGCAAGGTTACTGAAATCGTTGTTGTGTCGATGGGCACCGCAAAATGTGAAGAGCAGATCCGCACTGCGCTTGCAATGGGCGCTGATCGCGGCATTCTGGTCGAGTCCGACGCCGAGCTGCAGCCGCTGGCCGTGGCCAAGCTGCTGAAAGCGATTGTCGCCAAGGAAAACCCGGGTCTGGTGATTCTGGGCAAGCAGGCAATCGACGATGATTCGAACCAGACTGGCCAGATGCTGGGCGCACTGACCGGCATGCCGCAGGGCACGTTCGCATCCAAGGTTGACGTGGCTGCGGACAGCGTAACCGTTACCCGCGAAATCGATGGTGGTCTGGAAACCGTTAAATTGGCGTTGCCGGCAGTGGTTACAACTGACCTGCGTCTGAACGAGCCGCGTTATGTCAAGCTGCCGAACATCATGGCCGCCAAGAAGAAGCCGATGGAAAAAGTCTCCCCGGCCGATCTGGGTGTTGACGTTGCTCCGCGCCTGAAAACCCTGAAAGTGGCTGAGCCGGCAAAACGTTCGGCTGGCGTCAAGGTTGGCAGCGTTGCCGAGCTGGTTGCAAAACTGAAGAACGAAGCAAAGGTTATCTAAATGAGCATCCTGGTAATTGCTGAACACGATAACGCCAGCATCAAGTCTGGCACCCTGAACACCATTACTGCTGCTACCAAGCTGGGTGGCGACGTTCATGTTCTGGTTGCGGGTTCCGGTTGTGCTGCTGCGGCTCAGGCTGCGGCGAAAATCGCCGGTGTTGCCAAGGTACTGGTTGCCGATGCGGCTCACTACGCGCACGGCCTGGCAGAAAATGTAGGTGATCTGGTTGCCGGTCTGGCCAAGGGCTACAGCCACGTATTGGCTCCGGCCACTACCTACGGCAAAAACTTCCTGCCGCGTACCGCTGCCTTGCTGGATGTTGCGCAGATCTCCGACGTGATCAAGATTGAATCGGCTGATACTTTCGTGCGTCCGATTTATGCCGGTAACGTTCTGGCTACCGTACAGTCGAGTGATAGCGTAAAAGTCATCACTGTACGTACCACTGCATTCGATGCTGCTGCTACCGAAGGTGGTTCGGCTGCGGTTGAAGCGATTGCTGCCGGTGCCGATGCTGGCAAGGCCAGTTTTGTTGGCCAGGAGCTGACCAAATCGGATCGTCCGGAACTGGCTGCTGCCAAGATCATCGTGTCCGGTGGTCGTGCGCTGGGTTCGGCCGAGCAGTTCACTGCCGTGATCGAGCCGCTGGCCGACAAGATCGGTGCTGCAGTGGGTGCATCGCGTGCGGCGGTTGACGCCGGCTACGCACCGAACGATTACCAGGTTGGTCAAACCGGTAAAATCGTTGCACCGCAACTGTACGTTGCAGTAGGTATCTCGGGTGCGATTCAGCACTTGGCAGGTATGAAAGATTCGAAAATCATCGTCGCCATCAACAAAGACGAAGAAGCACCGATCTTCCAGGTTGCCGACTACGGTCTGGTTGCCGACCTGTTTACCGCTGTACCGGAGCTGATTGCCGAACTGAGCAAATAAGCTCGATTGGGTGTGGCTTGACCCGCACCCAACAAAACAACAACAGCGTAGTCTATGGGCTGACGCAATGGGCACAGAGAGATTCAGCGATATCGATCTCACACTGTGCCCATTTTTAATGGTTTTTTATTCTAGATTCGCAGGAGAGTCACAATGAGCTACACCGCACCCCTCAAGGAAATGCAGTTCGTGCTGAACAACATCGCCGATCTGCCTTCCGTACTGGCGCTGCCAGGTTACGAAGATCACTCGACCGATCTGGTTGATGCGATTCTGGAAGAAGCCAGCAAATTTGCTGGCGAAGTACTGGCGCCGCTGAACTGGGAAGGTGACAAAGGTCACAAGCTGGAGAATGCCGTTGTGACCACCGGCAAGGGTTTCAAGGAAGCCTATCACCAGTTCCGCGATGCGGGCTGGGTTGGCATGCGTGCCCCGGCAGCGTTCGGCGGCCAGGGTCTGCCGGCACTGGTGGCAATGGCCACCGAAGAAATGTGGTGTTCCGCCAATCTGGCGTTCTCGTTGTGCCCGCTGCTGACGCTGGGCGCGCTGGAAGCGATCAACCACCACGCTTCGGATGAGCTGAAAGCCATCTACTTGCCGAAAATGAGCTCGGGCGAATGGCCGGGCACCATGAACCTGACCGAACCGCAAGCCGGTTCCGATCTGGCGCTGGTACGCTCGAAAGCGGTACCGAACCCGAATGGCGATGGCACTTACCTGGTTTCCGGCCAGAAGATTTTCATCACCTGGGGTGAGCACGACATGGCGGACAACCTGGTCCACCTGGTGCTGGCACGTCTGCCGGACGCACCTGCCGGTGTGAAGGGCATTTCGCTGTTCATTGTGCCGAAGTTCCTGGTCAACGCCGACGGCAGCCTGGGCAAGCGCAACGACGTGAAATGTGTCTCGCTGGAACACAAGCTGGGTATCCACGGTTCACCGACTTGCGTCATGAGCTATGGCGACGAAGGTGGCGCAATCGGTTACCTGGTGGGCGAAGCCAACAAGGGCCTGGGTTACATGTTCACCATGATGAACCACGCACGCCTGGGCGTGGGCGTCGAAGGCATGTCGATTTCCGAGCGTGCGTACCAGAAAGCCGTGGCTTACGCCAAGGATCGTCTGCAATCGCGTGAACTGGGTTCGACCAACCCGGATCCGGCAGCGATCATCCGTCACCCGGACGTTCGCCGCATGTTGATGACCATGCGCTCGCAGATCGAAGCCATGCGCGCCCTGTGTTACTTCGGCGGCACCGCGCTGGACAAGGCTGCCAGCCTGCCGTCCGGCGCTGAGCAAACGCAAAGCCAGTATCTGATCAACTTCCTGATCCCGATCATCAAAGGCTGGTGTACCGAGACTGCCAACGAACTGACCTCGTTGGGCGTGCAGGTTCACGGCGGCATGGGCTTCATCGAAGAAACCGGCGCCGCACAATACATGCGCGATGCTCGTATCACCGCGATCTACGAAGGCACCACCGGCATTCACGGCATGGACCTGATCGGCCGCAAGATGGCATCGGAAAAAGGCGCAACCCTGAAAGCCGTATTGGGCGAAATCGAAGGCACCATCGGCCAACTGGCTGCTGCCGGTGCAGAATTCGCTTCGATCAAAGCCGGTCTGGAACTGTCGGTGAAAGCCGCTAAAGAAGGTGCGGAATACATCCTCGCCAACTTCGCCGACAACACCAAGAAATCGGCTGCCGGTTCGGTGCCGTTCCTGATGTTGATGGGTATCACCCTTGGTGGCTGGTTGCTGGCCAAATCGGCGCTGATCGCCAAAGCCAGACTGGCTGCCGGTGATAGCGATGCCGATTTCTACAGCGCCAAAATCACCACCACCCGCTTCTTCGCCGAGCACATTGCGCCGCGTACCCTGGCGTATGCCTACGAAGTGGTTAACGGTGCTGACAGCACGCTGGAACTGGCTGACGAGTTGTTCTAAGTTGCCTTGCCCTTCTGCCGGATTTGGGCCCGCCTCAGGTGCCCTGATCCGACTAACAGTCGGTAAAAAGCCCTCGACATGGTCGAGGGCTTTTTGTTTGACGTTCAGCTTTTAATTGCGTGACGGGTAAATGCCCTGGATGGCAATGCAGTAATTCAGCCCCAGCGCAGGCGAGCGTGTTGGCACTGGTGCATTGTTGCCGGCAGGGTTCACCGTTGTGGTTGCAGCCGCCGTGCTCTGGATGGCACTGCTGTCCATATTGTCGCTGGCCGGGCCGGTAGCATAGATATTGGTTCGTGCCTGCTTGGCCAGCACCTTGCCACCGGGGCTGTCGCTGTTGCCTGCGCCGGGGCTGCCTTTCAGCACACTTGCAACCGATACGCTGGTGCTGGCGCTGTGGCTATGTGCTGGCAATTGTGCCGAGTTGAGTGTCACCTGTTCGGTGCCCACTGTTTCTCCCAGCTGAACCGGGCTGAGGCCCGCGCCATAACCGCTGCCGATAGCACTGCGTCCTTGCAGATTGGGGAGCGCGAAGTTGGTTCGGCCATCACCGCCGTAAGTGGTGCCGAGTATCGAAAACAGTGCGGTATTCTGGGCAATCGATAGTATCTGACCTTGCGCCGGCAGATAGCCTTGCGGGCAGTAGTTGCCGGCAAACAGCATGATTTCGCCGATGAAAGGGTCGATACCTGCGTGGCTGGTGGTGGGCAGCGCCACGCAGGCCAGCAGTGCGGCGCAGCCGATGGTTTGTCTGATGTGTTGCATTGGGTGGTCTCCTCTGGTTATTCAAGATAAGGCTGGGTGTGCTCGGCGAAGCCCGCCTGTTCTGGGCTGCAATGCGCCTGTGTAGCCAAAAACGCTTTTAAACAGAGCGGCGGCACCAGCCCAGCATGCCCATGCCGATACCGAAGAGCAGCAGGCTGGAAGGCAGGGGCAGCGGGGTGCTCAAGGGTGTAAAGCGCAGCAGCTCAAGCCCGCCACTGACGCTGCCGCTGTAACTGGATTGCGCCGCAAAGGCGCCGGCGCGGGCACTTTGCAGGGCATGAAACGAAACCGTATCGCCCGGGTTCAGCAATACTTCCAGAATCGAATTGCTGCTCTGATCACTGACATCGCCGTTCAGCGTGTCGCGCCAGTAGCGCGAATAGAACAATTCATTATTGCCGCTGTCCTGCAGCGAAAAATCCAGCTGCAAAAAGGCATCCGGGCCGCTGGCCTGCAGGTTGCCATAACGTGTGTCTGCCTTGAAAAATGCCTTGTAGGCGGTACTCCCCGTATTGGCAAAGCTCAGAAACAGGTCAATGAACAAACCGTCGCTGCTTGCCGCACCGGGCGTGCCGTGGGCTCCGCTCAGTGCCACATCGAAGAACACGCCATCACTTGTCTGGGTCAACTGCCCGCTCAGGTTGTTGTTGGCAATGGTCACGTCGCTGAATGGTTCGTTGACGGTGGTATGAGTGCCGGTTTGTGCGCTCAAGCCGGTAAAGCGGATGGCGCCGCTCTGGCTGCCATTTACCGCCGGGCTCGAATTGGCAATATCGAGCGATAGTGTGCCACTGACGCTGATACCGGCCGGAACCGCTGTTGCCATTGCCGATGCGCTGGCCAGGCAGGCCAGCAGCACTGCGGGCAGGATGGATGTACGTGTTTGCATGGTGTAGCTCCTCTTGTGATTGCTGTTTGCTGCATCCAAGCAAGCTTCATGCCCCCGAATTGCCAATTTTCATCTTGTTGAATCCGCAGGGCTTATTGATCTGGAATAAGCCGCTGTGTAAAGCAGATCGACACAATGCCAGATCGGAAGAGCG
>JAUPTR010000180.1 GCA_030917985.1 Pseudomonadota bacterium
CCGGCATTAGCGGATAAATTGGCGATGAAGGCATTTTCTGCTGCACTGGTTACAGTCGCCAGATAGCCGTTCATACCCATGAAGGTGCTACCCAAGGCATTGCTGCGTGCGGCATTCCAGCCAATATCTGCTGGCCCGCCGGTGACGCCCAGATTGGCCACAACGTCATACCAGTGATCGTTGCCGCCGGCAGCCGAAGTCCACTGCACCGGCGCGGCAAAAACACTGCTTACCAATACTGCAGCGACCAAGGCGGATACTTTTACCAGTTTCATGAGTGCTTACCTCAAACAGAAATAGATTCGACAAATCAACTAAAAGCAAACACCATGCCAAAAAATTACATTATTGTTTTTACGACAAAAAAACACTTAACAATGTCGTACATGTAAAAATTCCCGACACCAATACATTCGAAAAAAAACATCCAATCAACCCGGAATAACGTCAGCAGCTCCCTCTGCATTTGACGCCCCCATATCCGTGCGGACGCTCACACCCGGCTGCAACCCACGCCCCTATTGCCTTGCAGCCTTGCCTGCAGACCGCTACCAGAGCGGCGTTCAGCCCTGCCTTAATACGGCGAGGAATTCGGTGCCGTATAGCTCCAGCTTGCGGTCGCCGACACCGGAGATATCGCGCAATGCCTCCAGGCTTTGCGGGCGTTTTTCCAGCATTTGCTGCAGGGTGGCATCGGCAAAGATGACGTAGGCGGGGACGTTCTGCTCTTCGGCCAGGCGGCGGCGACATTGGCGCAGGGCGGCCCAGAGTTCGCGGTCGGCGTCGTTGTCGAAGCTGAGCGGAGTTTTACTGCTGCTACCGGCGGTTTTCGGCTGTTCGATCACGCGCCGCAGTTGCACGCTTTGTTCGCCACGCAGGATAGGCCGGCAGGCGTCGGTGAGCTGCAGCCCGCCATGGGCGTTGACGTCGACAATGCCGGTGGCAACCAGTTGGCGCAACGCCGAGCGCCATTGCTGTTCGCTCAGATCCTTGCCGATGCCGTAGGTGCTGAGGTGTTCGTGGCCACATTCGCGGATTTTCGGCGTGGATTTGCCGAGCAGGATGTCGATCAGGTGAGTGGCGCCGTAGCGCTGGCCGCTGCGGTAGATGGTGGAGAGTGCTTTCTGCACCGCCACTGAGGCATCCCAGCGCTCCGGCGGGTTGAGGCAGATATCGCAGTTGCGACACGGCTGGCTGGCTTCACCGAAATATTTGAGCAGGATCTGCCGCCGGCATTGCGGCGCTTCGCAGTAGCCGAGCATGGCATCGAGCTTTTGCCGTTCGATGCGTTTGATTTCATCCGGTGCGGTGGATTGTTCAATCATTTCGCGCAGCAGCACCACGTCCTGCAGGCCGTACACCATCCATGCGTCGCTCGGCAGGCTGTCGCGGCCGGCGCGGCCGGTTTCCTGGTAATACCCCTCCAGGCTTTTCGGCAAATCCAGATGCGCAACAAAGCGTACATCGGGTTTGTCGATACCCATGCCGAAGGCAACGGTGGCGACCATCACCAGCCCGTCTTCACGCAGAAAGCGCGCCTGATGCTGGCTGCGGCTGTCACCATCCATTCCGGCGTGGTACGGCAGCGCCTTGATGCCCTGCTCTTTCAGCCACTTGGCGGTTTCGTCGACCTTTTTACGGCTCAGGCAATAGACGATGCCGGAGGCGCCGACGTGGTTGTTGCGCAAAAAGTGCAGCAGCTGTTTGCGCGGGTTGTCTTTCTCGACCACGGTGTAGCGAATGTTCGGCCGGTCGAAGCTGGAAAGGAATACCGGCGCAGCTTTCAGCTGCAGGCGTTCGGCGATTTCCTCGCGCGTCTGCTGGTCGGCGGTGGCGGTGAGGGCAATGCGCGGCACATTCGGGAACTGCTCGGCCAGCTGCGATAGCTGGATGTATTCCGGGCGGAAATCGTGGCCCCATTGTGATACGCAATGCGCCTCATCGATGGCAAACAGCGCAATCTCGCTGCTTGCCAGCAAGCCCAGGCAGCGCGGGTTGAGCAGCCGCTCCGGTGCCACATACAGCAATTTGAGCGTGCCATCGCGCAGGCTGCGTTCCACCTCGGCCGCTTCTGCTGCCGACAGCGTGGAGTTGAGGAAGGCCGCTTCGACACCGGCCTGACGCAAGGCGGCAACCTGATCCTGCATCAGCGCAATCAGCGGCGACACCACCACGCCACAACCGGGCCGCAGCAAGGCAGGAATCTGGTAACACAACGATTTGCCGCCCCCGGTGGGCATCAGCACCAGCGCGTCGCCACCACAGGCCACCTGCTCGATGATCTGCGCCTGCTTGCCACGGAAGGCACTGTAGCCAAACACATGGCGCAATACTTCGAGTGCGTTGTCTTGAACGGTGGCGGACATCGGGGCGGATTTTCCTGGGCTGGGGTGCGGCAAGCTGGCGATTATACCCCAGTGCTGCAGATTACCGCGCCGCACCAGAACAGTGCGACAACACCGCTCACTTAACTTATAAAAAATCCCAACAAGCTGTATTTAAACAACATTATTAGCTGGCACGGCCTTTGCAAGAGCATCAACACAACAACGGACAAGGCTGGCATCATGCACTTTTTCACGCCCCCTCACCCGCAGCATTTCGACGAAATGCTGCAAACCCCACAACAGGTGCGCCCGGCATACCAGGAATTCTCCCGCTGGCTGTCGGAGCAGAGCCTGGAGGCACTGGCACATAAACGCGCCGAAGCCGACCATCTGTTTCACCGCGTTGGCATCACCTTTGCAGTGTATGGCGATGACAGCGGCTCGGAACGCCTGATCCCGTTCGACCTGATTCCGCGCGTGATCGCCGCCAGCGAATGGCAGCTGATCGAAGCCGGCGTCAAACAACGGGTGAAAGCGCTCAACCTGTTTCTGCACGATATTTATCACGAGCAGACGATTC
Organism: Pseudomonadota bacterium; assembly: GCA_030917985.1. Lineage (GTDB taxonomy): Bacteria > Pseudomonadota > Gammaproteobacteria > Burkholderiales > SCOH01 > CALMFQ01. The sequence continues at coordinate 2,908 of JAUPTR010000180.1, forward strand.
TCAAGGCCGGCATCATCCCGCGCGAGCGCATTCTCACCAATAGCGGCTACCAGATTGCGATGCAGGGCATCAACCTGCCGCAGCAAGTGTATGCGCACATCGCCGGCGTCGACCTGATCCGCCACAGTGACGGCAATTATTACGTGCTGGAAGACAATCTGCGTACCCCGTCCGGCGTGTCGTACATGCTGGAAAACCGCAAGATGATGATGCGGCTGTTTCCCGAGCTGTTTGCGCGGCAACGGATTGCACCGGTGGAGCACTATCCGGATCTGCTACTGGAAACCTTGCGCGCAGCGGCACCGGAGGATGTGTATGACCCGACGGTAGTGGTACTGACACCGGGCCAATACAACAGCGCCTATTTCGAACACGCCTTTCTTGCCAGCCAGATGGGGGTGGAGCTGGTGGAAGGCCCGGATCTGTTCGTCAAGAACGGGCATGTGTTCATGCACACCACCTCCGGCCCGCGCCAGGTGGACGTAATCTACCGCCGCATCGACGATGCCTACCTCGACCCGCTGGCCTTCCGCCCGGATTCGATGCTGGGCGTGCCGGGGCTGATGTCGGTATATCGCGCGGGCAAGGTGGCCATCACCAATGCAGTCGGCACCGGCGTGGCCGACGACAAATCGATCTACCCCTACGTGCCGGACATGATCCGCTTTTATCTGGGTGAAGACGCGATCCTGCACAACGTGCCCACCTGGCAATTACACAAACCGGACGATCTGGCCTACGCGCTGGCGCATCTGCCGGAGCTGGTGGTGAAAGAAGTCCA
>JAUPTR010000181.1 GCA_030917985.1 Pseudomonadota bacterium
ACATCAAAAACGAATTTCTGATCGGTGAGCTGTGCTGCCGGTGCATTCACATTGAGCACCAGCGGGTCTTTTTTCTGTTGCAGGGCGTTGCCGATCTGGATCTGCTGGCTGGTCTGGAACGAAAAACTGCGTTCCATCGAAATCTCCAGACTGAATTCCAGTTCCCGGCCATCGGCGGTTTTCACCGTGCCGCTGGCGGAAAAATCCAGCGATTCGGTTTCGGTGTAAGACGCCTGGTAGCTGTATTCCATGCCATAACCGGCCTGAATCTGCTGGCTGGCACTCTCGCTTGCGCTGACACTGCGTTGCGCATCCAGCGCAAAATCCTGCAGGTTGACCAGCTTGATTTCCTGGCCGGTGAGCGATTCGATCGCCTGCTTGATCAGCAATAGCTTCGGGTCGAGCTGCTCATCTTCATTCTCGTCCTTGCTGCGCACACGTTGCGCCTGGCGTGCTTCGTTGGCTGCCTGTGCCTGCTGCGCAATGGCCTGGCCACGGGGCGAGAGCGATACCCGCTCGCCACCGCGGTTGCCTTCCGCCTGCTGCGGGCGCGGGCCAAACCAGCTCTGCAATTGCTCGCTTTGCTGCAGGCGCTGCATGGCCTGATGCTGGCTGGCCATGCCGACATTACTCTGCTGGATAATCATGATAAACCTCCGATCCACCTTGGCCGGTGGCAGCTTCACTGTGTGGGTGATTTATAAGTGGGATTAAACACTTATCGGAGGTTTGGGCGATTACTTGAGGGTTTTTCAGAGCTGGCGCTCTATTGTTTTGCTCCAAGCTGCTGTGCCCGCACCAGACGGTCATCTGCGGCCAGTTTCGCGGCTTGTGCATCAAACGCCGGGTCGATCCAGCCGGCCAGATGCGGTTCGATGATCTGGATCACCGCATCTATCCAGTAGGCCTCATCGTTGAGGCAGGGGATGTAGCGGTATTCCTTGCCGCCGGCAGCGAGGAAGGTCTGTTTGCCTTCCATTGCGATTTCTTCCAGCGTTTCCAGACAATCGGCAACAAAGCCGGGGCAGATCACATCCAGTTTGCCGGTGCCGGCCTTGCCCAGCCGTTCCAGCGTTTCCACCGCATACGGTTTGAGCCATTCGGCCTTGCCAAAGCGCGACTGGAAGGCTACTTCGTATTGGTCCTTGTTCAGGTTGAGCGCCTCGGCCAGCAGGCGTGCGGTTTTGTGGCATTCACAGTGATATGGATCGCCGCGATCCAGCGAGAATTTCGGCACGCCGTGAAAACTCATCAGCAATTTGTCCGGTCTTCCGTTGCGTTGCCAGTGGCCCAGCACCCGCTGCGCCAGCGCGTTGATATAAGCCGGGTGGTCGTGGAAATGTTTGATCACCCGCAGCTCTGGCATATTGCGGATGTTCTGCAACACGCGATACAGCTCGTCCAGCGCCGATGCGGTGCTGCTGGCCGCGTATTGCGGATACAGCGGCAGCGCCAGAATCTGCTGGCAGCCCTGGGCCTTGAGGCGCATCACTGCGGACTCCACCGATGGCTGGCCATAGCGCATGGCGTAATCCACCACAATCGGCTGGCGCCGGCTGTTGCCCCAGAAACCCTGCAGCTGGCGTGCCAGCTTTTCGCTGTAAACCTTCAGCGGTGAGCCGTCCTTGGTCCAGATCTGGGCGTATTTCTCCGCCGATTTCTTCGGCCGGGTGTTGAGGATGATGCCGCGCAGAATCGGTTGCCACAGCCACGGTGGAATCTCCACCACGCGCTGGTCGCTGAGAAATTGCCGCAAATACGGCTTGAGCGCTGCAGCGGTGGGCGCTTCGGGCGTACCGAGGTTGATCAGCAATACGCCAACACGGGTCGGGGCATCATGGCGGTAGGGCGGTTCTTGCAGAAAGCGGTCAGACATGGCGCAAATATGGTCACAGTCGATAAAGTGCGGCAACTATAGCAAATCCGCGTGCGGGGCTGGGGTTGATGTGCGGGCGCGCTGACGTGGTTGCTGACTGTTTTCAGAGAACGGTTGTCCAGTGCAGCTGCTTTTTTGCTTCGTAAAACTGTGGAGGAAGGGGTTGGCACCTGACGAGAGCCCAAACCGTCTGGGGGCAAAGCGTCTTTCCTGGTATGTCTGGAGAGCGCTCTGGTATTGGCCTGCAGGCAAGGCTGCAGGCCAATGTGGACGTCGCTTGCAGCGGTGCTCAGTCGCGGTAGGGATCGGGATAGAGACAGGACAGCAAGGCCGGGCGCTGGAAGGGCTGCCACTCGCCCTCGGGCTGGGCCAGCCGGTCGGCAATCACGTAGAGCGTCAGCGGGTTCATGCCCATGCCCAGATGGCTGGCTTTGACTTCGATGCTTTCCGAGTGCTCGGTGGGCATTTCGCGGCTGCAATGCCAGGAGACAATCCCGTCAGTCCGGCTGAACACCGAGGTGGTCGGTACCGGTGGCGGGGTGCGCAGCGGTTCGTGCAGGTCGTCGTCGCCGATTTTGTGGCCGGTGACAAACTCATACACGCGCCAGGCATTGGTGGCTTTCGGGTGGCCGGTGAAAGGCGTGCCCATGGTGATCACGCTGCGCACCGCATCCGGCAGGGCTTTGGCCAGTTCCCGCGCATACAGCCCGCCCAGGCTCCAGCCGATCAGGCTGACGCTGCGTTCGTGTTCCAGATAAATCGATTTCAGGCGTTCGATGCAGGCTTCGATCACGCCTTCGCGCGGGCCGAGATTCAGGCCCTGTTCCCAACTGTAAGGGGTGTAGCCCTGGCGTTTGAGGTAACGGCGCAAGGGGCGGGTGGTCAGATCGCCGGCGAGCATGCCGGGCAGAACCAGCACCGGGTGGCCGTCGCCTTTCGGTGCCAGGCTCAGCAGCGGCCGGGCTGCCACGGTGGCGGCGTATTCCCAGCCGAGGCGTGTTTCCAGCGCCAGTTTCAACATGCCCGGCGGACGCAGGGCGCTTTGGTACCAGTGGTGAGTGGACATCCGGTTTCCTTCCGGTAGGCCGCCCACCTGAGCCTGATTCAGGTGCTGGTGGGCGTTGTTGTGGTTTGTCTGCGTTTGCGTTTTACCGCCGGTTTGGCGCCGGCATCGTTGCTGGCCGTGTTGGCAGCTGGCGTGTCGGGCGTTTCCGTTGGTAACTGCAATAGTTCTTCATAGGACTGATTTAACATTTGCGCCAGCAGATATACGTCAGGGAGCGCGTTGCTGGCCGCAGTCAGACCAAAATCCAGCGAATCGCAATAGCTGACCAGCGTGATGTTCAGCCCCAGGCCGTGTTCCACAATGCTTAGTGGCCAGTAGCCGCTGATTTTGGCACCGGCCACGTACAGTGGTTGTTGCGGGCCGGGAACATTGGATATGGCGACGTTGGCGATCGGCGGCATCACGCTGGCCAGCTTGGAGTAGCCATACAGCGAGGCCAGCCCGCCCAGCAGCCAGGGCACGCCCAGCGACGGAAAATCAGTGGGGATCACGGTTTTGGCGTTCTGGGTCAGCGATTTGGCGGCACCGGCCGCCTTGCAGATGGCGTGCAGGCGTTTTTGTGGATCGCTGATATGGCTGGCGAGGCTGACCAGTGTCAGCGTTGCCTGGGTGGTGGTGGCGGTGTTGCCGGGTTCGCGCAACGACACCGGAACGGTGGCAATCAGCGATTTGCGTGGCAGTTTGTGCTTGTGCTGCAGGTAGGATCGCAGCGCACCGCTGCAGATGGCCAGCACCACATCGTTCAGCTTGGCGCCGTGGCGTGCGCCAATCTGCTTGATTTGCGCCAGCGGCAGCGAGGTGCAGGCAAAGCTGCGCTGGCCGGTAATCGGCACGTTGATCGGCGTTTTCGGGCCAAAGGCAAAATTCTGCCCCAGCTTGCCTTTAACGTGATCAGCATGGGCTGTGTCCGGTTTGAGCATGCCCGACACCACATTCACTACATCCGGCAGGCTGCGTGCCAGTTTGCCGTATTGTTCCGCCGTTTGTTTGAAGGCGGCGCTGACCAGATCGAACATGCCCTGGCGTGTTGGTGTGCTGGGTGCGGGTTCAGCGGCAGGGGTATCGCTGCCATTGGCATCGCTGTCGAACAGGGTTTTCGCCAGCGCAATGCCCGATGCACCATCCAGCGCTGCATGGTGCACCTTGAAATACAACGCCACCTGGCCGCTGGCCAGGCCGTCGATCACGGTGACTTCCCACAGCGGGTGGTTGCGGTCAAGCAGGGTGGAATGCAGTTCGCCGACCTTGTCCTGCAATTGCTGCATGCTGCCGGGTTTGGGCAGCAACACCTGGCGCAGGTGATAGGCCATATTCGGCGCCCGATCTTCAATCCACACCGGGTTGGCAAACTGCAGCGGCATTGCTGCCAGGCGTGCTTTGAAAAATGACGATTGCGCCAGACGCGGCGCCAGGCGTTGCTTCACCGCCTCGAAATAACTGCCGCGCTGATCGGCCGGCCGTTCCAGCAGATACAGGGCGCCTACGTGCATCGGCGTTTCTTCGGTTTCAATGTGCAGGAAGGCGCCGTCCAGGCCGCTCATGGTTCTCATCGGTTTATCCTCTTGTCCTCGTTTTGTTATTTTTTGAAACTCGCCATGCGGCGGTTTCACTGTTTTTATCCGTAGCGTACAGCCGGTGCAGGCTGAGTCAGCGCACCGAGCGGAAGTGTGGCACCAGCGCCTCAACCAGCAACTGGCATACACCCGGCGGCAGATCATGGCCCATGCCGTCAATTTCCACCAGGCGGGCGCCGGGAATCTTGCTGGCCGTATCGCGGCCGCAGGCGATGGGCACCAGCGGGTCCTGCTTGCCGTGTATCACCAGGGTGGGCTGGCGGATCTGCTGCAGGATCGGGCTGCGATCCGGCCCTTGGGCAATCGCCAGCAATTGGCGCAAGATCCCTTCCGGATGAATGGAGCGATCCAGCCCGCGGCGGATGCGCGCACGCCGGGCGTCTTCACTCATCGGAAACGCCGGGCTGTAGATCACGCGGCTGTTGTTCAGATAGTGCTCTACCAGCCGATCGCGCTGGGCCGGATGATAGGCGCCTTTGGGCGGGCGCTTCAGCAAGGCGGCCTGTGCCGGCGGGGTTGGGCCGGGCAGGCCGGGGGCGCCGCTGGAGCTCATGATGCTGGTCAGGGTCAGCACTTTCTGCGGCGCCATGCCGGCTACCAGTTGCGCAATCATGCCGCCCATTGAGGCACCTACAACATGGGCCTGTTCGATTTGCAGCGCATCCAGCAGTGCCACCGCGTCCTGCGCCATGTCTGCCAGCGAGTAGGGCGCACGGATCGGCAGGCCGATACGGCGTTTCAGCAGGCCCCAGATCAGGTTGGGCTTGCCCAGGTGATCCAGGTGGGAGGAGAGGCCGATATCGCGGTTGTCAAAGCGCAATACGCGATAACCGGAGTTGGCCAGATCCTGGCAGAAATCATCGGGCCAGCCGACCAGTTGCATGCCCAGACCCATCACCAGCATCACCGTCGGGTGTGCCGGATCGCCAAAAAATTCGTATTCGATGTGCAGGTTGTTGGCGTGGATCTTTGGCATTTTTATCTTCTGCGTTTATTGGTTGCCGTCTGGCCCCGATTGCTGTGCGTTGCTGCCGTAGTGTTTGAATTTTTCCTGCACCACGGCCATCTCGGCATCGCTCAATAAAATCGGCTGGCCGATTTGCAGTGTACGCCAATACATCTCGCACAGTGCTTCCACTTCAATTGTCAGCGCCACTGCGCGTTGCAGGGTTTCGCCGAGCACAATCAGGCCATGATTGCCGAGCAGGCAGGCCTTGCGCTCCTGCAGTGCCTGCAGTGCCAGATCCGACAAAATCTGGGTGCCGAAGGTGGCGTAGGGCGTGCAACGGATCGAATTGCCGCCGGCCATGGCGATCATGTAATGAAACGCCGGGATATCGCGTTGCAGGCAGGCCAGCGTGGTGGCAAAACGCGAGTGGGTGTGAATCACCGCGCCGATTTCCGGGCGCGAGGCGAGAATGTCGTGATGAAAGCGCCACTCGGACGAGGGCTTGCGCCGGCCGTTGACGTTGCCGTCGAAACCCATCCAGACCATGTCGTCCGGTGTGCATTGGTCGTACGCCATGCCTGATGGTGTAATCAGGTAGCCATTGTCGCAGCGCGCGCTGAGATTGCCTGACATGCCCTGATTCACGCCTTTGGCATCGAGCAGCAGCGCGGCGTCGATCAATGCCTGGCCGAGGGTGTTGCGGCCACTCATGATGCGTGTTCCGGAAACAGTTGCAGCAGGCCGGCTTCGCTGGCGGCGCACATGCCGCGTTCGGTGATCAGCCCGCTCACCAGCCGCGCCGGGGTGACATCAAAGCCGAGGTTGAGCGCCGGCGTGTTGTCCGGCGCAATCCGTACTTGTTGCAACTGGCCTTGCGGGTTTTTGCCTTGCACGTACAACACTTCGTCGGCTGTGCGTTGTTCGATGGGGATCTCGGCCAGGCCGTCGCGGATGTGCCAGTCGATGGTGGGCGAGGGCAACGCCACATAAAACGGCACGTCGTTGTCGTGTGCCGCCAGTGCCTTGAGATAGGTGCCGATCTTGTTGCAGACATCACCGCAGCGGGTGGTGCGGTCGCTGCCGACTATCACCAGATCGACCTGCCCATGCTGCATCAGATGCCCGCCCAGATTGTCGGCAATCAGCGTATGCGCCACGCCGTGCTGGCCCAGCTCCCAGGCTGTCAGGCTGGCGCCCTGATTGCGCGGCCGGGTCTCGTCCACCCACACATGCAGCGGAATCCCGGCATCAAATGCGGCATAAACCGGCGCCAGCGCGGTGCCCCAGTCGACAGTAGCCAACCAGCCAGCATTGCAATGAGTCAGGATCTGCAACGGTCGTTGCAACGCTTGCCAGCGCTGCCGCAGCAGTGCCAGCCCGTGTTGGCCAATTGCATGATTGATGGCCACGTCTTCATCGGCAATCTGTTGTGCCGCTTGCCATGCCGACGCTGCACGCTGCGCCGGCTGCAGCGCCAAAACCTGTTGGCTGACGCGTTGCAATGCCCAGCGTAGATTAACGGCGGTGGGCCGCGCCGCCTGCAACGTGTTGACTGCCTGTTGCAGCGCACGGTCGCTCGCGTCCTGCTGCAACGCCAGTGCCAGACCATATGCCGCTGTGGCGCCGATCAGCGGGGCGCCACGTACTGTCATGTCGTGGATGGCGCTGGCCACCGCATCCAGTGTCGCCAGGGTGGTGATCTCGAAGCGATGTGGCAACAGCCGCTGGTCGATGACCTGAATGCTATTGCCGGCATCACAGGGCCAGATGGTGCGAAAGGCTTGGCCGCCAATATTCATGCTGTATCAACTTTCAGAGTGAGCAAGCCGTATCAAGCCTTGGGTGGTGTTTCGCCACCCAGCGCCTCGATCAGCTCGGGCAGCAGCTTGTCCAGCTCACCACTCATGATCGCCAGATTGGCATCAAACTGTTCGTCGTCATCGACTGCACCTGCGCTCTTGGCCTCATCCTGCAGCAAGTCCAGGTAGCCCAGGCGACGGATCACCAGCTCTTCGGTCAGTACAAAACTCATGCGGTCAGCCCAGGTCAGCGCCAGTTTGGTCACGCATTTGCCGCTGGCGAGGTGGTTGCGCACTTCGTCGGTGTGCAGATCCTGACGCAGGCAGCGCACCACCGCACCGTCTTCTTCCGGCAGTTTCAGCTCGCACTCGTCTTCAATGCCGAAATTGCCAAATGCCTCGCCTTCAGTCAGCCAGCCGGTCATCACTACCTGCGGGCTCATTTGCGTCGACAGCGGCCGCACCGCCAGCGCTTCCACTGCCTTGCGCAGCCATTCCAGCAGCTCTTCGGCTTTTTTGGCCGAAGCCGAATCCACAATCAGCCAGCCTGATTGCGGCATCAGCATGGCGGTGGTCTTGCGGCGGCGGGTGAAGGCGCGTGGCAACAATTCGTCGGTCACGCGTTCGGTGATTTCCTTGCGCTCTTTCTTGCCAACCTTGCGGCTCTGCTGCTCTTCGATTTCCTGAATTTTCTGCTCGGCAAAATCGCGGATGACTGCGCTGGGCAGGATTTTTTCTTCGACACACAGGCTCACCAGCAAATTGCCGCCCACCGCATGCACAAAGGGTGTTGCCGCATGGCGAGCAGGCCGGCTGAAACCGATGCTCTGCCTTTCCATCTTGCCGACTGGCTGAAACTGCGTTGCTTCCAGCTTTTCCGACAGGGCGGCGGCATCCAGCGCAAACGGCTGAACAAAACGGTAAACCAGCAAATTACGAAACCACATTTAATACAGTCTCCAGTTGATTCAATATTATCCATCGGGGTTGCCAGCATCATCGTACGCATAGCCATGCCGGCCCGGCCTTTGTCGCGCAATTCAGCCTTGTGTTGCCTGATCCGGCTGGCCGGCGTTGCCATACAGCCGCTCCCACTCCGCCAGATCATGCCGGTATTTGGCCAGCTCTTCGGTATACAGATCCAAGATACACGGCTCGCAACCGCTATTGCAGCATTCTTCCGGTGCGGGGGATTCAGGCGCTTGCGGGCAGGGTGGTGGGGTAAGCATAGACAGGTTCTCGCATAAACAGAGGGCGCAAACAATTCCGCTCATTATATGTCGTGAAAGCCCGCCAACGTTGCCTGGTATGGCATCTCTACGCGACTGCTGCGCTATCTGCCTGAGTCGACGCGCATTATGCTTGTAAACTGTAATAAGGTACAGTATGCTGTATTCAAATACAGTAAAGGAGCAACCATGAAACATCAGACCCGTAGCGTATCTGCCTATCTGGAACACTTTGGCTTGCCTGTTGATAACGATGATGCCGCCTTTGTCTATCGGCTGGCGCTGGGCAGCGTAGGTGCTGTACTTGCCATGTTGTGGCTGGCGATGTTGCCGGCGTGGGCTGAAACCTTCATGCATTTGCACGCCGGCGCCGCAATCCAGATGTTGATTCTGTTATCGGCCGCAGTGATTGGTAGTGCTGCGGTCGTCTGCGGCCGGCTGGCCGTGCGTGGCCTGGCACGAAGCGTGGCTGACAGCGGCGCTGATGGCCTGATCAGTGCGGCCCGCGTAGCTGCACCAGCTTATGGTTTGACGTTGCGTCGCCTGAGCCTGTTCCAGCGCCGTACCCCGGCTCCGCAGCCTTGCCAGCGGCGACGTGGCTGATCCACTGCCGCCCGCCAATACTGGGCAAAAGCAACGGCTGCACATTAAACTTGCATCAATTCGATATTTGACTGGAAACAACCATGCTGACGGCAAGACAGACAGTAGTGCTGGATTTCATCAAGCAGTTTGCTGTAGAAAACGGCACCCCTCCCACTTTTGCCGAAATAGCGGAAGGGCTGGGTTTCAAATCGGTTAATGCCGCTGTCGAGCACGTCAAGGCACTGGCCAAGAAAGGCGTGCTGGAACTGCAATCCAACGTGGCGCGCGGCATTCGCCTGAAGCAGGAAGAGCTTGCCCCTGGCGTGCCCCTGGTCGGGCGCGTGGCAGCCGGTTCGCCCATTCTGGCCACTGAACATGTTGAATCGCGCTTCATGCTTGATCCTGCCCTGCTGGGCGGAGATGCCGACTATCTGCTGCGGGTGCGTGGCAACAGCATGATCAATGCCGGCATTCTCGATGGCGACCTGATTGCCGTACGGCAGACACATCAGGTGAAAGAGGGCCAGCTGGTGGTAGCGCGCCTGGGTGAAGACGTGACCGTCAAGCGTTGGCATCGTGAAGGTAAGCAGGTGCAGCTGATTGCCGAAAACCCGGATTATCCGCCGATCAATGTAGATCTGGAGCGAGATTCGCTGGAGATAGAAGGTGTGTGTATCGGTGTGATCCGGTCGCTGGGTATACATTAATGGCATAGTGGGCGCGCCGATTCTGGGCTGGTGTTTGAACCCGCTTGAATTCAGGTGCTTTTTTGCCTAGCCTGATGAGGTTGTTTCTGCTGTTCCTCCGCTGTTTGCCCTGTTTTGCTTACCCATATTGAGGAGTCTTGCGATGAAAAAACTTTTGTTGTCTTTGTTTGCTTCCCTGGCCTTTGTTTCCTCGGCTTTTGCCGCCGTGGATATCAATACCGCAACTCAGCAGCAGTTGGAGGCGCTGAACGGTATCGGCCCGGAAAAAGCCAAGGCGATTGTCGACTATCGACAGAAAAACGGCGCATTCAAGACAACTGAAGATTTGATGAAGGTGCCCGGCATCAAGGAAGGCACGTACAGCAAGATCAAGACTGAGGTGATGGTTGGTGGCAGGGCTGCGCCAGCAGCCGCAGCAGGTACAAACAAGGCCGCGCCTGCCGCCGCTGGCAAGCCGGCACCTGCAAACGCCCAGCCAGTCAAAAAATGACAATATTGGCCTTCAGGCTGCCAGAAAAACCCGCCAGATTGGCGGGTTTTGTTTTGTTGTGCACTGCAATTTGCTGCATTTGCCTATAGAATCGCCGCAACATTCCGCTTATCGCAAGAATATGTACAAAACGCTTGAAGATTTTATCGGCAATACGCCACTGGTGCGGCTGCAGCGCATGCCGGGCAACACATCCAATGTCATTCTGCTCAAGCTGGAAGGCAACAACCCGGCCGGTTCGGTCAAGGATCGCCCGGCATTTTCGATGATCAGGAAGGCTGAGGCCCGAGGTGAGATTCGCCCCGGCGATACGCTGATCGAAGCTACCAGCGGCAACACCGGCATTGCCCTGGCAATGGCTGCCGCGACGATGGGATATCGGATGGTGCTGGTGATGCCGGAACATCTGTCGATAGAACGGCGCCAGAGCATGGCG
>JAUPTR010000182.1 GCA_030917985.1 Pseudomonadota bacterium
CGCCGGTGCCTTGCCACAATATCTGTTGTGGGCGAGCACGGGCACCAAGAATCCCGCCTACAGCGATGTGCTGTATGTGGAAGAGCTGATCGGGCCGGAGACGGTGAATACGGCGCCTGATTCAACCCTGGCCGCATTCCGTGATCACGGGGAATCGGCTGCACGCTTGTTGCTGGATCATGATGAAGCCAATGCTGTGCTGGCGCGCCTGGCTGAGCTGGGAGTGGACATGCAGGCGGTAGGTGAGCAGTTGCAGCAGGAAGGTTTGCAATTGTTTGATGAGGCATTTGAGAAACTGCTGTCGCTCACGGCCTGAGCAGCAAAAGGCTGCCAACAATAAAAAGCGGCGTCATACCGCTTTTTATCGCGCGAGTGCCGCCCGATAACGCGCCCAGTCGAAACAGGGGCCGGGGTCGGTTTTGCGTCCGGGGGCGATATCCGAATGCCCCTGGATGTCCTGTATTGGATAGTGTTGTTGCAGGCGTTGTGTCAGTTGGCTCAACTGCCGGTATTGGTCGTCGGTAAATGCGTCGAAGTCCGAGCCTTCCAGTTCGATGCCGATCGAGAAGTCGTTGCAGCGCTGCCGGTTGTTCCAGCTGGATTGGCCCGCGTGCCAGGCGCGCTGGCTGCACGGTACAAATTGAATCAGTTCGCCATCGCGGCGGATCAGGAAGTGTGATGACACGCGTAAATGATGGATTGCCCGATAGTAGGGATGTTCGTCAGGATCGAGCTGGTTGGTAAACAGTTCGATGATGCCATTGCCGCCATATTGCTGCGGCGGCAGGCTGATGTTGTGTATCACCAGCAGTTCGACCGTGCCACCTTCTGCCGGGCGCTGATCAAAATTGGGCGAGGCAATGAAGCGGGCTTGTTTCACTACGCCAGCGGCGTCCAGTGTCAAACTTTGCTGCTTATTCATCGTCCGCCACATTCACCTGCAGGGCGACCTGCGGGTTGATAAACGGTTGCCCGGTCAGCAGTTGCCGGTACATGTCCGGGTTTTTCCATTCTTGCTGCACCTGCTCCGAAAACACGATCGACTTGAGTGGAATCAGTCCCATGCGCGGGTTGTAGGCATCATCGCGGAAGCATTGGGCGTAGCCGCTTTCTGTTTCGTGGACGATGATCGAGTGCAGTTGGATGTCCGGCTCACCATTCTGCATGAGTGTGTTGCCGAGTATCGCGTCAATCATCACGAAAAACAGCCGCGAGAACTGCTCGGCCGAGGGGGATACCGGGATGGATATCCAGCGTGCCGAAAACTGCTTGCAGTAGTCGATGTAGGCCGGATCGTCCTTGTCCCAGAAGGCAATTGCGTGGTCGAATGCATCGACGATATCGCGGATGGTACCTTTCATCAGTCCGAAGTCGTAAACCATCTGGCCGTTGTCGAATGCGTGGGCTTCCAGCAGGATCTCCACTTTGTAGCTGTGACCGTGAATCGAGCGACGGCAGCGGTCAGAGCTGCAGTTGCGCACGATATGAGCATTTTCAAAGGCAAATTTTTTGCGGATCAGCATGGTGGCCTGAAGTTAGGTTCTGTTGACGTTAATTTCGCGGCTGCGCTGGTGACTAAAAAGGCCAGCCACAAGGAGCGCGACGCTGATAATAATGGATTATTTTCAAGGAACGTAACGCCATGGATGGCCTTTTTACTCGCCAGCCCGAAGGGTTTGACGCACTTCAGTTACAACACTGCGTCGTAAATAGCTTGTGCAGATCACTGCACGGCGCGTTTTACTCCTTGTTTTGTAACTGAATTGCATCAAACGCAGTCGTGAAACAAACGTCAACAGAACCTGGGAGAAGATGCAGCCCAACGCTGCTGGTGGCGCGATCTGGACAGCGGGCGGGAATTCGATGCAGCCGGGCTGATGTATGCCTGGCAGGTGGTGGCCGCATTGCCGGACGACGGCAACGGCACCACCCGCTGAAGCATGTCCGGCGGCTACGACTGGCCTGCCGGCGCCTCCGGCACCCGGCTGATCCACACCTTGTCGACGCGGGTCTTGTCCATGTCCACCACTTCCAGGCGCCAATCCTGCAGCACGATATGATCGGCAACGCGCGGGATGCATTCCAGCTGGTGCATGATCAGCCCACCCACAGTGTGGAAGGCGTGCTCCTCCTCGCCCGGCAGATCGCCATCCAGTTGCAGCAGGCTTTTCAGGCGCTCGATCGAGGCACCGCCATCCACCAGCCATGAGCCGTCTTCACGCGCCACCACCTCCGGGTCGAGCTCCAGCTCGTCGGATGGCAGATCGCCGACAATCGCCGTCAACACATCGTTGAGCGTAACCACACCCTGCATTTCGCCAAACTCGTCGACGATAATGGCAAACTCGGTGCGCGCCTTGCGGAAGTTTTCCAGCAAGTGGGTGCAGGTAACGGTGTCCGGCACATACAAGGGATTGCGGATGGCGGCGGTCAAATCCGGTTTGTTACCGGCCAGCGCCGCTTTCAGCAGCTCGCCGCGCGACAGCACGCCGACGATATGCTCGAACTCATCCTGATACACCACCATGCGCGCAAACGGGCTGTCGGCAATCGCCAGCTCGATTTCATCAGCCGGCGCATTCAGATCGATGGCGTACACCTGCTTGCGCGGCGTCATGATCGCGCCGACGCGCAATTCGTCCAGCCGCAGCACATTGGAAACAATCTCCTGCTCGCTTTCATGAAACACCCCGGCCTCGGCGCCCTGCTCCATCAATTCCTTGATTTCGTCATCGGTCACCGGCGGCTCGTCGTTGCGGCGTGCGCCCAGCAGGCGCAACAGGGTTGAGCTGGAGGTGGAAAACAGCCATACCAGCGGGCTGCTCAGGCGCGAGAGATAAGCCATCGGCCGCGCAATGATGCTGGCGATACTCTCTGGCGACAGCAAGGCCAGGCGTTTTGGCACCAGCTCACCAATCACCACCGACAGATAGGTGATCAGCAGCACCGTCACCCCCAGCGCAATCGGTTTGGCATAAGGCGCCATCAGCGCAAACTGCCCGAGCCAGGCCGCCAGCGGATTGGCAAACGCGGATTCGCCCACCGCGCCGCTGAGAATGCCGACCGAGGTGATGCCAACCTGAATCGTGGAGAGAAAACGGGAAGGGTCGTCGTGCAATGCCAGCGCAGCCTGGGCGCCGGGCCGGTGATTATCGGCCATGCGTTGCAAACGGGACTTACGGGAAGAAACAATCGCTATTTCGGACATGGCGAATACGCCATTGATCGCGATGAGGAACAGGATAAGCCCTATCTCCATCTTGCAAGTCGCCCATCACCGTTAACCGGCGCGACTTCGGTGTTGAAAGAAGGCGAAAGATAGCACTTTTTGGCGAGCAGGGCCAAGCCACTGAATTTTCTGCCTTAAGGAAGCGCTGATTTATCCGGCGAGCGGGATGGAGAGCAAGGAGCCCGGCGCGCAGAGCGTTGCATGGCCATTCCACCAGGCGGTAAACCGCCAAGTGGCTGGTCAGCCTTGCATGGCCATTCCACTAGGCGGTAAACCGCCAAGTGGCTGGTCAAGCGAGACATATCTTTAGATAGGCGAGCTTTCGAGCACCGCGCG
>JAUPTR010000183.1 GCA_030917985.1 Pseudomonadota bacterium
ACGTTTCTTTGCCTCTGTTCTCAGCAGCATGCTACTGAAATACGGCTTTGAGGCTGACGTCGTCAACGACGGCGAGGCAGGACTGGAAGCCTTGAGTGCCCACCCTTACGATCTGATGTGTTTTGCCTTTGCCTTGGGCAGCATGAGCGGCAACGATTTTTTTCTCAAAGCAAAAATGCAGGGGCTGGTGGGACATTTCCCCGCGTTCATGATCACCTCCGGGCTTGACCCGAGGCAGCGGCTGCTGGCGCAGAACATGGGCGTCACCGATTGCCTGCTCAAATCCGACATGGCCAGTTCAGAACGATTGATCGAACAGATGGCGCGTGAAGCGCAGGAAAAGCTGCACGGCAGGGTGTTGCTGGTCGAAGACAGCTTTGTGGCATCAGAACACTACCGCGAAGTGCTGGCAGGCATGGGGCTCACGGTGGATCACTTCAAGACTGCAGAAGAAGCGCTGCAGGTGTTATCCAACCGGCAATACGATCTGGTGATTACCGATTTCATGCTGGAAGGAGAAAAAACCGGCTTGTGGCTGGTGCGCAAGCTGCGTGAGTCGAAGGGGCAAAATACGGCCATTCCGATTCTGGCTGTTTCCGGATTCGAGGAGCCAAAGCGCAAGATCGACATCCTGCGCGCCGGCGCCAATGACTTTGTTGCCAAGCCGGTTCTGACAGAAGAGCTCGAACTGCGCGTGCGCAATCTGTTCAAGACACAGATGTTGCTGCGCCGGCTGGAAATGCAGTTTCAGCATATGCGGGAACTGGCGTTACACGACCAGCTCACCGGGCTGTACAACCGGCATTATCTCGACAAGCGGATTCCCGAGCTGTTTGCCGATTGTGATCAACATGGCCGGAGCATTGCGGTCATCGCCATCGACATCGACATCGACCACTTCAAGCAAATAAACGATAGCCAGGGCCACCATGTCGGTGATCAGGTACTGGAAGCCGTCGCACAGGTGATTCTGGACTCGGGTCGCAAAGACGCAATTGCAGCACGCCTGGGCGGAGAAGAATTCATGTTGCTACAGCCGGATGTCGATCTGGTGCGCGGCGCCATGCGCGCCGAAGGCATGCGCCACCGGCTGGAAACACTACGCCCAGCCGGCCTGCGTGTAACCGCCAGCATGGGCGTAGTGCTGCGCAACAAGGGCGAAGCTTTCGAGCAGCTACTGCAACGCGCCGACAAACTGGTTTATGCCGCCAAGCAGCAGGGCCGCAATCAGGTGATGGCAGGCTGAGGCTGTACACGCACCAGCAAGGGATCGTCGGCATGCGTAACCAGCAAATCGTACAAACGCTGGCGCCAGCAGGCCTGAAATCGCTCAACCTCTTCCGGCGTGGCCTCTGCAGCCAGCAGGCGCGGCAATAATTCACCGATTTCCGCTGCGGCAGGCGCACGAGACGAATCGAAGTCAAGATTTACTGCCGCGCCACTGTCCAGGCGCACCAGTTGCATCAGTGATGAAATATCCTGGCTGAATTGCAGCAAGCCACGACGCCGGAATTGCCCTGCCAGCCCGCCGAACCCACCCTCTCCTGCCGCACCGGTTATCAACCCCGCCACCTGGGCAATAACCCCGGTAGTTCCATCAGATGCCGCCTGCCGCATGCGCACCATCACCCCGCCGCGTTGGGGCAACTGCTCGGGATACAATTGCCGCAATCCGTGCAGTGTCATCAGATAGGCGCCCGCCACGGTCGGACATGCGTGGCCACACAATTGCACGGCATCGGCAAAACCATATTGCAACAGACCATCGGGCGCAGAACCAAGAACAGCCGCCAAGGGGTCATGCAGCGCAATGCCAGGCGCGGCGGCAAACAAGCGGGACAATTCCATCGGTATTTTCCTCATTGCAAACAGGCAACCAGAGTAAGATGCGAGACCCTTTGCTGCATTAATCCAGAACAAGTGCCCGATATCACAGCCCGAACCCTCAGCCGCCGCCACGAATGGTTTTTATTGCTGACACTGCTGGCGATCAATTTTACCCACATCATGGATTTCATGATGATGATGCCGCTCGGACCGCAGTTCATGCGTCTGTTTCATATCACACCGCAGCAATTCGGCATGCTGGTGTCCACCTACACCTTTTCTGCGGCGGCGGCCGGCTTTGTCTCGGCATTCTGGGTTGATCGTTTCGACCGCAAACACACACTGCTGTTTCTGTATGCGGGTTTTGCCCTGGCAACCTTAAGCTGCGCGCTGGCGGATAGCTACTGGATGCTGTTGCTGGCACGGGCCGTGGCTGGTGGTTTTGGCGGTATCGTTGGCGCCACGGTGCTGGCAATAGTCGGTGATGTGATTCCGGCCAAACGCCGTGGCACGGCCATGGGCACGGTCATGTCGGCCTTCTCGTTATCCGCCGTGGCGGGGGTGCCGGGTGGCTTGTTGCTGGCCGAGCATTTTGGCTGGCAGGGGCCGTTCCTGTTTATTGCCGCCGTGGCGGTGCCACTCTGGCTGGCGGCAAACGTAGTCATCCCGCCACTGCGCGGGCATGTGCAGCCACATCGCAGCCGGACAGCCTGGCAGCAACTTCGTTTCATGTACGGTCAAGCTTTGCACCTGCGCGCTTTTGCCCTGATGGCGAGCCTGATGTTTGCCGGCTTTTCGGTAATTCCATTTCTCAGCCCCTACATGGTGGCCACCGTTGGCATTGGCGAGGCCGATCTGAAATACATCTACCTGTGCGGCGGGCTAGCCACGCTGTTCAGCGCGCGCCTGATCGGCTGGCTGGCTGATCACATCGGCAAGGTACGCATGTTTGTGATTGTGGCGGTATTGTCGCTGCCGGCAATCCTGCTGCTCACCCACTGGCAAGCGGCACCGCTGGCGCTGACATTGAGTGTCACGACATATTTCATGGTGTTCGTATCCGGACGGCTGGTGCCAGCAATGGCCATCGTCACGGGGGCGGTGGCGCCGCAGCATCGCGGCAGTTTCATGAGTTTCAACAGTGCCACCCAGCAACTGGCGGCGGGGCTAGCCGCGTTCGGGGGCGGGCTGATGCTGCACAAGGACGCCACAGGCGCGCTGCAGGGCTATGATCTGGTTGGTTATGCCGCGTGTGGTTTTACCCTGCTGTGCATCTGGCTGGCACTACGCTTGCGTTGAGTGTTATTCACGGCAGCCCTGCAAAGCGCATCTGGATTGGCCTGCAGGCAAGGCTGCAGGCCGCTCTGGTATTGGATTTCAGGCTGATGATCCGATACGGGCGGCATGACTGTCGGCAAAGGCAATAATCCCGGCCAGATGTTGCTCGAAGCCGACGAAGGAATGATCTCCCCCGGCAATCACCGTTTGCCGCGCGCCCGCCAGCTTGTCGATTCCCTGTTGCGCGTCCAGCACCTCGTCACCGGTTTGCGTCAGCAACCAATAACGTTCGGGGTGTGTCAGCCGTGACACCTCCAAGGCCTGCAACTGCTGCATGTGGGCCGGGCCGAGCGTAAAGCGGGTATGGTTGTAGGGGTTGAGATTGTCGCCATAATACTGCTGCAGCAATTCGTAAGGGCGAATCGCCGGGTTCACCAGCACGGCCGCGCACCCCAGGCGCTCTGCCAGCCACAGCGCGTAATAACCGCCCAGCGAACTACCTACCAGGCACAAGCCATCACCGGCAAACGGCGCGAGAAAATCCACCAGAAACGTGGCGGCTTCAGCCGGATAAGGCGGAATCGCCGGTGCCAGCCATTCGGCGCCGCGCCCCTGACGATTCAGGGAATCACGCAGCAGCGTGGCCTTGTGCGAGAAGGGGCTGCTGATAAAACCGTGCAGGTAAACAATCATGCCTGTTGCTGCATCTGCAACTGGGTTGCAGTCGGCTGATACAGTGGATTCTGCGGGTCCATCTTGCGCCCGAGACGGGCAATTTTCTCCCACAGGATCAGCTGCGTATCGATCAGGCTGGGGTAAAGCGCCCGCGCAGTGCGTTCGTAGGCGGCCTTATTGTTTTCCTTGCCGTAGATCTTGATCAGCAGCAAACGGGCATTCACGTTATCCGGCTCCTGTTGCAGCGCTGCCTCCAGCACATCGCGCGCCTTGGCATCCTGATCGTAAGCCATGAACACCTCTGCCTCCGCCACCGGATCGATTTTGCTGCTGCGCTGGCGCAATTGCTGCGTCTTGCGCTTGCGCCAGGCAATAAATCCACCCGCCGCCAGACCGGCCAAACCCGCGCCAGCCATCAGATATAGTGAGTCAATCATGCTCAGTTCCTTTCCGGGCCGAATGTGTTGCAAGCTTGGCGCCAATGGCCGCAAACAACAATGTCACCTGTCGGCCAGCAATAACCGCCTGGCACCCTCTCATTTAAGGCTATCAAAACCGCGATTGCCAGCCGCTCAGTTGAGGGCCGCACATGCTAGAATCATCGGCTTTTTCAGCAACTTGCCCCAATAGCGGACAGCATCATGGCCAATAACCGAAGCACCGAACTGCAAACCCTGCTCCAGCAACGCATCCTGATCCTGGATGGCGGCATGGGTACGATGATCCAGCGCCACAATCTGACCGAAGCGGATTATCGCGGTGAACGCTTCAAGGATTGGCCGTCCGACCTGAAAGGCAATAACGATCTGCTGGTTCTGACTCGCCCCGATGTGATCGGCGGCATCCACCAGGCCTACCTCGACGCTGGCGCCGACATCATCGAAACCAACAGCTTCAACGCCACCAGCATTGCGATGGCGGATTATGACATGCAGTCGCTGGTGTACGAGCTGAATGTCGCCGCAGCCAGGCTGGTCAAGGATCTGTGTGTGGCGCAAAGCACAAAAACACCGAATAAGCCGCGTTATTGCGCCGGCGTGCTCGGCCCGACCAACCGCACCTGCTCGATCAGCCCGGATGTGAACGACCCTGGCTACCGCAACGTCAGCTTCGACGAACTGGTGCTTGCCTACACCGAAGCGATTCAGGGGCTGGTCGATGGCGGCGCCGATTTGCTGCTGGTGGAAACCATTTTCGATACGCTCAACGCCAAAGCCGCGTTGTTCGCCATCGAGCAATTCTTCGACGATCACCAGATGCGCCTGCCGGTGATGATCTCCGGCACCATCACCGACCAGTCCGGCCGTACCCTCACCGGCCAGACCACCGAAGCGTTCTACAACTCGCTGCGCCACGCCCGGCCTTTGAGCTTCGGCCTCAACTGCGCACTGGGCCCGGATCTGCTGCGCCCCTATGTGGAAGAAATGGCGCGGGTATCGGAAACCTATGTTTCGGTACACGCCAACGCCGGCCTGCCGAATGCGTTTGGCGGCTACGATCTGACCCCGGCCGACATGGCGGTACAGGTGAAAGAATGGGCCGAATCCGGTCTGGTCAATATCGTTGGCGGCTGCTGCGGCACCACGCCAGATCACATCGCCGCGATGGCGCAGGCCGTGTCGACCGTGGCCCCGCGCCCGTTGCCGCAAATCGAACCGAAATGCCGCCTGTCGGGGCTGGAGCCGTTCAACATCGGCGACAGCGATCTGTTCGTCAATGTTGGCGAGCGTACCAACGTTACCGGCTCGAAAGCCTTCGCCAAGCTGATTCTCAACGGCGACTACCCGACCGCGCTGGATGTGGCACGGCAGCAGGTGGAAAACGGCGCGCAGGTGATCGACATCAATATGGACGAAGGCATGCTCGACGCCCACAAGGCGATGACGACCTTCCTCAACCTGATTGCCGCCGAACCGGATATTTCGCGCGTGCCGATCATGATCGACAGCTCGAAATGGAGCGTGATCGAAGCCGGCCTGAAATGTGTGCAGGGCAAAGGCATCGTCAACTCGATTTCGCTGAAAGAGGGGTACGACGAGTTCGTCAAACACGCCAAGCTGGTGCGCCGTTACGGCGCAGCGGTAATCGTGATGGCGTTCGACGAAACCGGCCAGGCCGACACCTTTGCGCGCAAGACCGATATCTGCAAACGCAGCTACGACATTCTGGTCAACGAGGTCGGCTTCCCGCCAGAAGACATCATCTTCGACCCGAACATTTTTGCCGTCGCCACCGGCATTGAAGAACACGCGCTGTACGGCGTCGACTTCATCAACGCCACCGGCTGGATCAAGCAGAACCTGCCACACGCGAAGATTTCCGGCGGCGTGTCCAACGTGTCGTTCTCGTTCCGAGGCAACAACAAGGTGCGCGAAGCCATCCACGCGGTGTTCCTGTATCACGCGATCAAGCAGGGCATGACGATGGGCATCGTCAACGCCGGCGCGCTGGAAGTGTACGAAGAAGTGCCGGCCGAGCTGCGTCAACGCATCGAGGATGTGGTGCTGAATCACACGCCGCAAGACGGCGGCGACGCCACCGAACACCTGATTGCGCTGGCAGAGAAATTCAAGGGCGACGCCACCCAGACCCAGGCCGAAGACCTGAGCTGGCGCCAGGGCACGCTGCAGGAGCGCATCACCCACGCGCTGGTGAAAGGCATCACCACCTATATCGTCGAAGACACCGAAGAAGCACGTCAGCAGGCAGAGCGCCCGATCCACGTGATCGAAGGCCCGCTGATGAATGGCATGAACCACGTTGGCGACCTGTTCGGCGCGGGCAAGATGTTCCTGCCGCAAGTGGTGAAATCAGCGCGGGTGATGAAAGCTGCCGTGGCGCATCTGGAGCCGTTCATCGAGGAAGAAAAAATCCGCCTCGGGCTGCAGGACGCGCCGGCCAAGGGCAAGATGATCATGGCCACGGTGAAGGGCGACGTGCACGACATCGGCAAAAACATCGTCGGCGTGGTGCTGCGTTGCAACAACTACCAGGTATTCGACCTGGGCGTGATGGTGCCGTGCCAGACCATTCTCGACAAGGCACGCGAAGTCGGCGCCGACATCATCGGCCTGTCCGGGCTGATCACGCCGTCGCTGGAAGAAATGAGCCACGTCGCCAAGGAAATGCAGCGTCAGGGCTTCGACATCCCGCTGATGATCGGCGGCGCCACCACCTCCAAGGTGCACACAGCAGTCAAGATCGACCCCAACTACGAAGGGCCGGTGGTATACGTGCCGGATGCCTCGCGCGCAGTGGGCGTGTGCTCCAACCTGTTGTCGGATGATCTCAAGACTGATTTTGTCAACAAGGTAGCGGCGGAGTATGAAAACATCCGCACCATCCACGCCAACCGCGAAAAAGCGCCATTGCTGCCACTGCTACAGGCACGCGCCAACAGCTTCAAGATCGAAGCCGGTTACCAGCCGCCCAAGCCAAAACAACTGGGCGTGATCAAGTTCGAAAACTACGATCTGGCCGAGATTGCAAAATACATCGACTGGAGCCCGTTCTTCAACGCTTGGGAAATGTTTGGCAAATACCCGCGTATTCTCGACGACAAAACCGTCGGAGAAGAAGCGCGCAAGCTGTTTGCCGAAGCACAGGCCATGCTGAAACAGATCATCGACGAAAAATGGCTGACAGCCAGCGGCGTAATCGGCCTGTTCCCGGCCAATCAGGTCAACGGTGAAGATATCGAGATTCGCAACCCGGCCAGCGGCGAGGTGTTGATGCACTGGCACGGCCTGCGCCAGCAGAACCAGAAAGCCGACGGCAAGCCGAATTACTGCCTGTCCGACTTTGTATTGCCGAAAGACAGCGGCACGCAGGACTACATCGGCGCCTTTGCGGTAACTGGCGGCCTCGGCATCGAGCCACACGTGAAACGTTTTGAAGCAGCCCACGACGACTATAACGCAATCATGCTCAAGGCACTGGCCGACCGTTTTGCCGAAGCCTTTGCCGAACTGATGCACGCGAAAATCCGTACCGAGCTGTGGGGCTACGCGGGCAACGAGACATTGAGCAATGACGACATGATCGACGAGAAATACGTCGGCATCCGCCCAGCTCCCGGCTACCCGGCCTGCCCGGATCACACGGCCAAAACCGGCCTGTTCCGCATCCTTGATGCGGAATCGATTGGCATGTTGCTGACCGAAGGTTATGCGATGCTGCCGACCGCGGCGGTGAGCGGCTTCTACTTCTCACACCCGGACAGCCGCTATTTCGCCGTTGGCAAAATCGACAAGGATCAGGTTGAGGCTTACGCCACACGCCATGGCGTCAGTATCGAGCAGGCAGAACGCGATCTGGCGCCGAATCTGGGTTACAACACCTGAGGCACCGAGCTGCGCACCGCATCCCTATTGGTCTGCAGCCAGGGCTGCAGGCCAATACCAGAGCGGCTTGCAGCGATGCAGACAAAAACCGGGGCTGCCTCCGGACAAAAAATGGCCGGCTTTTGCCGGCTATTTTTTACCTGCACATTTATTTGTTGCCCGCCACCAGCCCCTGTGACGGGTTGGCTGCGGCCAGCTGCAGCTGGCCATTCACAACCGGAATACGGCCCACCGGAATGTAATCTGCACGCACCGTGCCCACCTGGCCATTGAAGGTGTATTTCACATCGTAACCCAGCTGCTTCTCCACCGTTTTGCTTACGGTTTTGCAACGCTGTTCGGTGGTGGTGTAACGATCACTGTTCTGCATGTTTTTCTGCACCTGATTGCCGGCATAACCGCCTGCAATGGCGCCTGCGGCAGTGGCCACATCGTTGCCGCGTCCGCTGCCAACCTGATGCCCCAGCACACCGCCCAGGGTGGCTCCGATAACACTGCCGGCAATCTGGTGCTCATCCTGCACAGCGCGACGATGGCTCACCTGTACAGCGCGGCATTGTTTTTCCGGAGTCTGGATTTTCTCCACCGCCGGCATCACGCTCAGCACTTCGGCGTATTGTGGCTCAGGCGGGGTCATGTACTTGTAGCCCGCCACCGCACCGCCACCCACTACCGCCACGGCGCCCAGTGCCGCACCAATCATCATCGATTTGTTCATGCCTTTTCTCCCGCCGATACACGTATTTGTATGGCTACGATTATCCCCGGCTCCGCCTGAATCGGGCCTGAATCAGGCCATTGCCGCGCTGCATTGCGCCAGCAACGCTTGAATTTCGGCAAACAAGGGGCGCTGTGCCACGATTTCGTTGCAACAGCGTTGTTGCAAGCCGGCCAGCGAGGCATGCACAGCGGCCTGATTTGATTGATGCTGGCAACGCTGCAACAACTCCTGCATCAACAAACCGAAGGCCCGCACCTCCAGCCGTTGCAAGGGCTCTGCCGGCCCAGCCAGCAAAGAGGCTGCGCCAAAATCGCCGAGCAAGACCTGGCCATCCGGCTGAAAGTGAATATTGTGGGCGTACAGATCACCATGCATGATCTGGCGCTGATGCAAATGGCAGACAACCGACGCAACACCCTGCAGCATCAACAACACGTGCCGCAAGCTGAACTGCAATCCAGAGGGATAACAGTCACGTGTACACGACTCAAGGCTGGGTGGTCTGGCCAGCACCCTGAAAGCCGGGTCAATCAGCGCCAGCAGCAAGCCTGGTACTTGCTGCGGATGGCCAGTGAGGCGGCCCAATACCGTAATCAGTTGCGGATGCACGCCGGCGGCCATGCACGCCGCCATCTCGGTGGCTGCCAGACCATCGCTGGTGACCTCCCCCTTGAACAGCTTCAATGCCAACGGGTGTCGCGCATCGCCGTCCTGTCGTTGCACGCGAAAAATCTGCCCGGAGGCGCCCTCACCGAGTTTTTCACCCAGCAACAACTGTGGCCAGGCAATCGCCGGAATCGGCAACTGCGCTGCATACTGCTCCTGAGCGGCAGAGAATGGATTGCCGGCATAAGCCAGCCACGCCAGGCGCGGCATCCTTGCCAGCCAGTCGGGCAATTGCGGCAAGTGGTTGGCGGCAATGCGCAACAGCTCCAGATTGTGACAATCGGCCAGCGACTCAGGCAGCGCCTGCAAACGATTGCCGGCCAGCATCAGCTTTTGCAGTTGCCGGCATTGGCCGATTTCATCGGGCAACGACTCAATACGGTTGTCAGTGAGGATCAGCCAGCGCAGATTGGCTGGCAGCGAGGTGGCGGGCACCGATTCGATGGCACAGGCCTTGAAACCGATCATGCTCAGCTGCGCACATTGGCCCAGCACAGGCGGCAACTGGCGAAACGGGTTATTGGAGCAAAACAGGACACGCAAATGCCGCAGGCGCGGCAAATCATCCGGTAGTTCGGTCAAGGCATTACCCGACAAATCGAGCACTTCCAGCGTATCGGCCAGCTCAAGAATTTCATGCGGAAACTGCCGCAAGCCCTCGCTCAGCTTCAGATACCTGGTGCCGCGCAATGTGCCGGCACGCAGTTGTTGCAAGGTGTCCATATGCAGCTCTCAAACACAATAAAAAACCGGGCTTTTGGCCCGGCTTGCTTTTTGGACAGGGAAAAGTCGATCAGACTTCGCCGCCAAAACGTTCAATCAGGTTCTCGATGTATTTACGAACCAGACCGTCAAACTCGGATTTGACCACCGGGCTAACCACCATTTTCATCAGGCCCGGCAACGGGATATCCATATCACCTGTGGTTTCCAGCACGATATGGGTGGAATTACCCTTGTCGGTGATGCTCCAGCGGCCAGCAACAAGCGCATTACCCTCGCCTTTTACCGGCGTCCAGACAATACTGCCCTTGCTGATGTCAGCCACGTATTTCGATGCATAAATGGTCTGGATGTGGAAAGCATCGGTGCCAACCTTTTCCATTTCCCAGCGATAAGCGTTATCACCGAGGTGAACCAGACTATGCACCTTGGGGAAATGGCTTGCAGAAACGGGCACATCTGCCAGCACATCGAATACATCCTTGAACGGCGCCTTGACTTCGAACTCGTAGCCGATATCGACGTTGACCGTAAATGCCATGACTGTCTTCCTTTGTATGCTAAATTTTTTCAAGCCCTCCGGCTGGCGGCCGCGGCCCGAGATTTTCAATGCCGCCGGAATAATATCAATTTAGCGCCGGTTCGGCATCCATTTGATTACTGCACATTCTGCCTGCTGCAAGGGCACAAATTTGCTGCATCAACCGCATAACACAAGGCACAATCGCGGCCAGATCAATCACGCAGGATCGGGCACGGGCGAACCGTAAAGCACTATGGCAAAACAACTCACGGTCAAATTCGAGCGCATGCTGCAATCGCAGGGTTTTGGCAGCCGCAGATATTGCCGGCAACTGATCGAAAGCGGGCGTGTCAGTGTCAACGGCAGCAAGCAGACCGACCCACAGCGGGAGCTGGTTAGCGAAAACCTGCAGTTCACCGTTGACGGCACGCGCTGGCAATATCGCGATAAGGTCTACCTGCTGTTGCACAAACCCATCGATTACGAATGCTCGCGCAATCCGCAGCATTACCCGAGCGTGTTGTCGCTGCTGCCACCGCAGCTGCAGGAACGCGGCGTGCAGTGTGTTGGCCGTCTGGATGCCGATACCACCGGCCTGCTGTTGCTGACCGACGACGGCCCCTGGCTGCATCAACTGACACATCCGAAACACCACGTTCCCAAGCGTTATCTGATTACGCTGAAACACCCCTGCGACGAAAGCCAGCTACAGGCGCTGCACGAGGGCGTGCTGCTGCACGGCGAAACCGAACCCTGCCGCGCAAAAAACCTGGAGGTGCGGGGCGAGCGTTTGCTGGCGATGAGCATCGAGCAAGGCAAATATCATCAGGTCAAACGCATGCTGGCGGCAGCCGGCAATCGCGTAGAAGCACTGCACCGCGAACAGTTCGGGAAACTGACACTGGGTGATCTGGCGCCCGGTGAATGGTGTTATCTGGACGACGCACAAACAACACTGGCAGAAGCGCTGGAATGATACAGCAGTGATTCAGGCAGGCAGCGGGAAACTGTCAACACCTTCACACAACAAGTAGCCAGATCATGTTGAAACGATTTTTTGTTGCCTGCCTGTCGCT
>JAUPTR010000184.1 GCA_030917985.1 Pseudomonadota bacterium
CAAAGATTATCACGTCGAATACGAACGCCATTTCTATTCGGTTCCATCGGCGCTGGCGAACCAGCGGGTGGATATCCATGCGACGGCTCGCACTGTCGAATTCCTGCATGGCCACAAGCGTGTGGCCAGTCATCCGCGCTCCGATGTCGTCGGTGGACATACTACGGATCCTGCTCACCTCAGTGATCCGCACCGGTATTATGCAGAAGGCCAACCGGCCGCTTTGCTGGCGTGGGCTGCGACAGCAGGAAGCGCGACGCTTGAACACGTGACTCATCAACTGCAGGCGCGCACAGATTTCGGTAAGGGCTTGCGTGCGGCACAAACGATCCGCCGCCTCGCCCGGGAATACGGGGAGCCACGGCTGGAAGAAGCGTGCGCACACGCCTTGAGAATCCATTCATTCACCATCGCCAGCCTGCGATCGATTCTGCGCCAATCCCCGGACAAACGGGCGGATTCCTCGTCTTTTGTTCCCCCCATCACCGCGCACGATAACCTGCGTGGCGCCGGCTATTTCAGCAAGGATGAACCCTCATGCTAACCCAACAAACCATTAGCCAATTACGATTGTTGAAACTGAATGCCATGGCGGATGCCTACCATCTGCAACTGGCACAGCCAGCCACCCAGTCCTTGAGCTTTGACGAACGGCTGGGATTGCTGGTTGATCAGGAAATGACGGAACGTGAAAACCGCAAGCTGAAACGCATCCTGCGCAGCGCCCAGCTGCGAGAACATGCGCTGCTGGAGAATATTGATTTTGCGCCGGCCCGAGGCCTGGATAAAACCCAGATTGCCACTCTTGCCGGATATGAGTGGGCACGACGGCAGCAGAACATCCTGATTACCGGCGCCACCGGCACCGGTAAAAGCTGGCTGGCCAGCGCTTTCGGCATGCAAGGGTGCCGACTTGGGATGTCGGTGCTGTATCGCAGCGCCACCCATCTATTTCAGGAGATCGAGGTCGCCACCGGTGATGGCTCGTTGCAGAAGCTGAAACAGTCGCTGATCAAACCGACCGTACTGATCATTGATGACTTTGGCCTGTCTCCGATGTCGCTGGCCATAGGCTACATCCTGCTGGACGTGATCGACGCCCGGCTGCAAACCGGGTCTTTGATTATTACCAGCCAGTTTCCGCCCGGCCTTTGGCATGAGCGATTTCCGGATCCAACACTGGCCGACGCCATACTGGATCGCATTGTTCACCGCTCGTATCGAATCGTATTGAAGGGCCCATCGTTGCGAAAACTGCATGGCGGGATTGACTGATTGGGTACGCTGTCCAGAGATGCCAGTATGGTGTTCCAACGCACTGTACTGGTGATAATGAACACGGACATGAAAAACAGCGCTGTTTTTACAACTGTCCAGATCAACCAGCGTCACTGTCCAGCGGAAATCAGCATCGCTGTCCAACTTGAACTGGAATCGGTGTCCAATTCAACTGGAATACGCACACCATACCTTGCCCGCTGCGTCGAATTGCACCTGACAGCTCTTTGCCAATTGTGCTTTCAGGCGTTTGCGCGCACGCTGGATTCGCGATTTGACGGCAGGTAGTGTCAACCCCTTGAGTTCAGCAAAATCAGCCTGACTCATTCCCTGCAAGTCACACAAGGCAAGCACTTCATAATCGTCTTTGTATAGCTCTGCCAAGACTCGTGGCAGGCACGCAGACAGTTCATCAATGGTGGCGATTTGATTGGATTCCGCTTTCAGGTCTTCCGGCAGTTCAATGAATGCCTTACTTAGGCGCAGGCGATCGGTGAGTAAATTACGCGCCACTTTATACAGCCAGGCGCGCGGATCGCTGAGCTCACAGAAATGCTTGCCTTGGTGTATGGCACGCAAAAATACCTCCTGTAACAGATCTTCGGCGTCCGTACGGTCAGGCGTGTGGCCAAGCAGCCAGCGGTGCAATTCAGATTCATACTGATCCCACGAGCGCAACGGACAGTTCAAAGTCAGGCTCCTGATAACAGCTGACGGATGGTCTGGCTCCTTCCGTCAGCCTGTGACTCTTAATCCTGCAATGGCTTCACTTCCCGGTCTTCTCCGGCATTGGCCATCAGATCAAGCGATAGTGCGGCCTTGTCATGCAGCAACCAGTTGAATATCAGCGTAGCAGTGATGGCGCCAACCAGTTGGGCGCCAATGAAACCAGGGACATCCAGTGGGCGGACACCGGCAAACGTGTCGGTGGCGGCGCGTGCCAGCGTGACAGCTGGATTGGCAAAGGAAGTCGATGCGGTAAACCAGTAGGCGCCAACGATATAGCAGGCTACTGCAAACGGCACAGCATCCGGCCGGCTGCGTGAGCAGCCGAAGATGACGCCCAACAGGCCGAATGTGGCGATGAATTCGCTCCAGTATTGTGCCGGGCCGGTGCGGATGTGTTGTGACGCAAAAAACAACGGCTCGCCAAACATGCCATGGGCAGCAGCAACCCCGGCAAATGCGCCAGCTATTTGTACCAGCATGTAGAGTACGGCATCTCGCCCGCTTAACTCCTGACGTATCAACGCCGCCAGCGATACCGCCGGGTTGAAATGCGCGCCGGAAATCCCGCCGAATGTCAGGATCAGTGCCACTAGCCCTCCGCCTGTCGCCAGCGCGTTGGCCAACAACGCAACAGCAATGTTACCCCCTGACAGGCGTTCAGCCATGATGCCGGAGCCGACTACGCAGGCCAGCAGCAATGCGGTGCCGAGGGCTTCGGCTACCAGACGACGTGACAAATCCATGGCTTATTGTTTCCCCATGTCCCGAAGTTGTGTCTGCAGCGACATGCGGTCGATTTTTTCCAGCGGCAGGCTGAGGAACAGCCGGATGCGCGTGGCAATCTGCGTCTGCACCTGGCGAAATACCTTCATCTGTTCTTCCTTGTCTCCCTCGGCTGCTGCGGGATCGTTAAACCCCCAGTGAGCGGTTATCGGCTGCCCTGGCCAGACCGGGCACATTTCCCCGGCGGCCTGATCGCAGACGGTAAACACAAAATCCATCTGCGGCGCATCGGGCGCGGCAAATTCGTCCCAGCTTTTGCTACGCAGTCCTTTGGTTTCATAACCCTGGGAATCCAGCAGCTCCAGCGTCAGCGGATGCACTTCTCCACGCGGATGGCTGCCGGCACTGAAGGCCTTGAAATGGCCGCCGCCCAATTCATTCATCAGAGTTTCGGCAATCACGCTGCGTGCCGAATTGCCGGTACAGATGAATAACACGTTATAAATTCTGTCGCTCATTTCAGACGGTCTCCTGAGTTTGGTTCTGGCCTTGCGCCAGTTGCAGCAGCCGGTCTACCCCCACAGGTTCATGTTGCTGCAGCGGCACCACGGCATAACGTTGTGTGTAGCGCGTGGCCACGGCATCGATTTCACGTATCTCGTTGCGGGCACGTTGTTGCAACAACGGCGAACGGGTGTGTGTGACGGCCACGCAGTTATTGATCAGCCAGGCCCAGGGCTCGATGCCGGCGCGCCGCAGATCATCCTGCAGGTGGGCCGCTTCGAGCACCGGCGTGGTTTCCGCCAGCGTCACGATCAACACCTTGGTCTGCTTCGGGTCCTGCAACTGCATCATGGGGGTGGTGAAATGCAATCCTTTGTCACCCATCTGGCGACTGACTTCACGGTGATAGGCCCCGGTGGCATCCAGCAACAGCAAGGTGTGGCCGGTCGGTGCCGTATCCATCACCACGAACTTTTTGCCGGCCTCGCGGATGATGCGCGAGAACGCCTGGAACACGGCAATCTCCTCGGTGCAGGGCGAGCGCAGATCTTCTTCCAGCAATGCCCGGCCCGCAGCGTCCAGTTGTGCGCCCTTGGTTTGCAACACTTGCTGGCGATAACGTTCGGTGACTTCATGCGGGTCGATGCGGCTGACAGCCAGATTGGCGAGCGAACCTTCCAGCGTTTCTGCCAGATGTGCTGCGGGGTCGGAGGTGGTCAGATGTACCGGCAATCCACGCTGCGCCAGTTCGACCGCAATCGCCGCCGCCAGCGTGGTTTTACCGACGCCGCCTTTGCCCATCAACATCACCAGCCCATGGCCATCGGCCGCAATCGTATCGACCAGGCTGGCCAGCGACTGACCGGCAAAATCGGGCAGAGCGGGCGCTTCTGCCGTGGCATCGACGACTTGCCCGGTCGTCAGCAGCTGGCGCAAGGCGGCCAGCCCCACCAGATTAAAGGGCTTGAGTGGCAACGTGTCACGCGGCAGTGCTGCTAATACCTCGGGAATGTGAGCCAGTGCCTGCTGTTCGCGCTGATATATCGCCTGTGCCAGCGGGTCGCTGGTGGCTTCCTGTTGCGGCAACACGCCATTGATGACCAGATATTGTTGCGACAGGCCGATGGCGGCCAGCTCGCCGTGGGTACGCGCCACTTCACGCAAGGTGGCCTGTTGTGCACGTGCTACCAGGATCAGCCGGGTACGCAAGCTGTCGGCTAGCGCTTCGACTGCCGCCTTGTATTGGGTGCGCTGTTTTTCCAGCCCGGCCAGCGGCCCGAGGCAGGAGGCATCGCCTTTGCCCGCTTCCAGAAAGCCACTCCAGGCGCCCGGCAATTGCAAAAGGCGAATGGTGTGGCCGGTGGGCGCGGTGTCGAACACGATATGTTCGAATGGCCGTGTCAGTTCGGATTCGGTCAGCAAGGCGGTGAATTCGTCAAAAGCGGCAATCTCCGTGGTACAGGCGCCTGAGAGCTGTTCCTCGATGCCCCGAACCACCGCATCCGGCAGCACCCCACGCACCGGGCCGACAATCCGGTCGCGATACGCCTGCGCAGCGGCCTGTGGATCGATTTCCAGCGCCGACAGGCCAGCTACTGCAGGGATAGCGACGACACGGTTGCCAATCTCGATACCAAACACTTGGCCGACATTGGAGGCTGGGTCGGTGCTGACCAGCAACACCTGCTTGCCCTGTGCCGCCAACTGCACGGCCGTGGCACAGGCAATCGAGGTTTTGCCGACACCCCCTTTGCCGGTAAAAAACAGAAAACGCGGCACTGCTTGCAGAAATTGCATCTGGCTATCTCCCGCTTCAGCAGCAACGGCTGCCGCTGCAGCAGCCGCCCGCAGCGGGTTGCGGTGTCAGCGTTGCAGCGATTCCCGCCCAGCGCGCCAACTCGCTACGGTTGGGGTAACGCCCGGTCAGCGCAATCTCGCCATCGACCAGAATCAGCGGTAGACCTTCGGCCCCGGATCGTTCCAGAAACGCTTTCACCACCGCTTGATCGGCAAATGCCAGCGGCTGTTGCGCCAGGTTGAACCGTTCGACCTGTACGCCTTGCTGCTTCGCCCAGTCGATATCCGCTGCCAATGTCACCAGCGCCTGATCCACTTCCACCCCGCAAACACCGGTGCTGCAACACAGTGCAGGGTCATAAATCTGGATGTTTTTCATTTTGATGCTCCATCAATGACTGACACAAAGTTCAAGGCAAGAGCTGTCCAACCCGGTCCAGCTCGGCTTTCAGTCGTGCCGGGTCTTGCTGCAGTTCGGCCAGTGGCAAGGCCAGAAACGCCTCAATGCGGGCACGCAAAATGCGGTAGGCAACCATGAAGGCCGCGTCGATTTCAGCGTCCGTGCCGGTAGCGTGTGCCGGATCGTCAACGCCCCAGTGACTGCGTAGTACCGGGCCCAGATAGGCCGGGCAAGTTTCGCCGGCCGCACTGGCGCAAACGGTAATGACAATGTCCGGCGTCGCTGGCAGATTGTCCCAGGACTTGCTGGAGCAACCTTCGGTGGCAATACCTTCACGCGCCAGCAGCGCCAGCGAGCGCGGATGCACCTGGCCGGTGGGTTGGCTGCCGGCACTCATCGCCCGCCAGCTGGCCGGGGCCAGATGGTTGAAGGTGGCTTCGGCCAGAATCGAACGGCAGGAGTTGCCGGTACACAAAAACAGGATATTCATGATTTTGCTTCAGTTGAGGTTGCAGAAACGGGAGTAGGCGCAGCTTCGCCACAACAGGACGGCGTGCGCAATTCGAGACATTGCTCTGGTTGGCCTGCGCAGCACTCTTGCGTCAGGTAGCCAATCAGATCAAGCATCAGCGGGATATTCGCCCGGTAGCGCTGGAAACGACCTTCCTGAGTCACCGACAGCAGGCCGGCCTGGGTCAGCGCTTTCAGGTGGAATGACAGATTGGTCGGCGGGATATCCAGCGTTGACGCAATTTCACCGGCGACCATGCCTGCTGTACCTTGTTTGACCAAGAGGCGGAAAACGTCCAGTCGCACGCCTGACGAGAGAGATTCAAAAATGGTTGTAGCAGCCAGTTTATCCATGCGGCAATATTTCAACGATTATTGAATAATTGTATTGTTGTTGCTGTTACAAGGCAAGCATTTGGCCGGATGGTAGAGAATCAGCGGGCGAGGAGTGCTATTGACATGCGTGGGGTTGCCTTTGCGAGGTAGGCCTGCATGCACGCATTGCTCACAAGCGAGCCTGTTTGAGTGTCGCACTCAGTCTGGGGTGGGGCCGGTTTGGCTGGTCGTGCCGGAGCGGTGTTGTTCCGGAAATACAGGTAGCCGTTGGGTAGGTGTTGCAGGCTGCACTGGACAAGAAGAGGGTAGTGCCCAAACAACGTTGTTCCGCACTAAATCATCAACGCCATGGAAGCGCGCCGCCAGCATGATGGCCAGGCCAAATGCAAAGCGGCGGGCTCAAGGTTGCTATTGTGGTGCCGATTTGTCGTGCTCGATCAGCGCGTAGGCTGAATGATTGTGGATGGATTCGAAATTTTCCGATTCCACCGTGTAGGCCTCGATGCGTTCATCAGCATTCACCACTGCCGCAACGTCCCGCACCATGTCTTCAACAAACTTGGGGTTGTCGTAGGCGCGTTCGGTTACATATTTCTCGTCCGGGCGTTTCAGCAGGCCGAACAATTCACACGACGCCTGCGATTCCACGATCTGCACGATATCCTCAATCCATACCAGATCGTTGGTGCGTGCCGTGACGGTAACGTGGGAGCGCTGGTTGTGTGCGCCGTAGTCGGAAATCTTTTTCGAGCAGGGGCAGAGGCTGGTTACCGGAACCACGACCTTCATGGTGAAGCTGTATTTGCCGTCACGGATTTCGCCGATAAAGGTCACGTCGTAGTCGAGCAGGCTCTGTACGCCGGAAATCGGTGCCGACTTGTTGACGAAATAGGGGAAGTTCATCTCGACATAGCCGGACTGGGCTTCCAGGCGCTCTACCATTTCCCGCAACATGGTTTCAAACGATTCCACCGAAATCTCACGCTCATGGCTGTTGAGAATTTCGACAAAACGCGACATATGCGTGCCCTTGAAATTATGCGGCAGATGCACATACATATTGAAGACAGCGATGGTGTGCTGCACGCCCCCGGTTTTGTCGGCAACTTTCAAGGGATGGCGGATCGACTTGATCCCTACCTTGTTGATGGCCAGATTGCGCAGGTCGGGGGTGTTTTGCACATCAGCAATCGCTGGGTTTGCAGCAGCGGTCATGATTAATCCTGGGTACTTATTAGTTAGTAAGTATAACGCGTGGCAATACTTGAGTAAACTTATCGGGAATCAATGCGCACAGTCTAACTTATCCATTTGTGCGCATTGATTGAAAATGGCTATGCAGGCAATACACTCAGGCGATTGCGCACCGACTGTTCAATGCCTGCAGCGTTCAGGCCACAATCTGCCAGCAGGCCGATCGGATCACCGTGCTCGATGTAGCTGTCGGGCAGGCCTAGCTGCAGTAGTGGCGTGGTGATGCCTGCACTTGCCAGCGCCTCGCTGATGGCGCTGCCCGCACCACCCATGATGCAGCCTTCTTCGATGCTGACCAGCAGGTCGTGGCTGTGCGCCAGCTCCTCTACCAGTGCATTATCCAGAGGTTTAACGAAGCGCATGTTGACTACTGTTGCATTCAGGGCTTCCGCCGCCTGCATTGCCGGCTGCAGCATGGGGCCGAAGGCCAGGAGAGCAACTTTCTGCCCACGACGGCGAATTTCGCCTTTACCCAGCGGAATTGCCGTCATCGCTTGCTCGATGACAATACCTGGCCCGGTGCCGCGCGGATAACGCACAGCGGTAGGGGTGTTTAGCTGGAATGCGGTATACAGCATCTGCTGGCACTCGTTTTCGTCGGCCGGTGTAAGAATGGTCATGTTGGGGATGCAACGCATGTAGGCAATGTCGTAAACCCCCGCATGTGTCGGCCCATCAGCGCCAACCAGTCCGGCGCGGTCAATCGCAAACACCACGGGCAGGTTTTGCAATGCCACGTCGTGAATCAGCTGATCGTAGGCGCGCTGCAGAAAGGTCGAATAAATCGCCACCACCGGCTTCATGCCTTCACACGCCAGCCCCGCAGCAAACGTAACTGCGTGCTGTTCGGCGATGCCGGTATCAAAGTAACGATCAGGGTGCTCCTGCTGGAAGCGCACCATGCCCGAGCCTTCGCGCATCGCCGGGGTTATGCCTACCAGGCGAGTGTCCTGCTTGGCCATATCACACAGCCAATCGCCAAAAATCTGCGTGTAGCTGGGTTTGCCGCCGGATTTTCCGCCGCTGATGCCATTGGTACGGTCGAACTTGCTTACACCGTGATACAACACTGGATCGTTCTCGGCCAGCTTGTAGCCCTGGCCCTTGCGCGTTACCACATGCAGGAAGCGCGGGCCGTCCAGTTCACGGATATTGTTGAGTGTGTCGATCAGTGTGTCGATATCGTGGCCGTCAATCGGACCAAAATAATGGAAGCCGAACTCTTCGAACAGCGTGCTGGGTGTAAACATGCCCTTGAAGTGTTCTTCGGTTTTACGCACAAATTCATGCAGCGGCGGTGCTGCTTCCAGCAGCTTGCTGCCGTTTTTGCGAACCTTGTTGTAGAGGCTGCCGGAAATCAATTTGGATAGATAGTTGTTGAGCGCGCCAACGTTCGGCGAGATCGACATATCGTTATCGTTGAGGATCACCAGCATATTGGCATCCATCGCGCCCGCATTGTTCAGTGCCTCGAAAGCCATGCCGGCTGTCATGGCGCCGTCACCGATGATGGCTACCGCATGGCGATTGTCGCCCTTGAGCTTGCTGGCAACGGCCATGCCCAGTGCGGCGGAAATCGAGGTGCTGGAGTGGCCGACGCCGAAGGTGTCGTATTCCGATTCTTCGCGCTTGGGGAAGCCCGCCAGGCCGCCTTTCATGCGCAGCTTGGCCATGCCTTCACGGCGACCGGTCAGGATCTTGTGCGGATAACTCTGGTGCCCGACGTCCCACACCAGCAAATCGTGAGGTGTGTTGTAGACATAATGCAGGGCAATGGTCAGCTCGATGGCGCCAAGATTCGAGGCCAGGTGGCCGCCGGTCTTGCTCACCGATTCCAGGATGAATTCACGCAGCTCGGTGGCCAGCACCTTGAGGTGCTTGCGATCGAGCAGGCGCAAGTCAGCCGGATTGGAAATGGAATTCAGCAGGTCGTACATGTAGTCAGAACGATCGGGAAACAATGAATTGAGCCAGTTGGCTGAGTCGCTGTGCTTTGTCGCCAAAAATGGCAAGGCTGGCCAAGGCATCCGCCTCCAGCTCTTGTGCCAGTTGCCTGGCTTGCTTCAGACCCATCAGCGATACATAGGTTGGCTTGTCGTTGGCAGCATCTTTGCCGGCGGTTTTGCCGAGAGTGGCACTACTGGCTTCGGCATCGAGTACATCGTCGACCACCTGGAAAGCCAGGCCAATGCACTTGGCAAAATGATCCAGTTTGGCTGAGTGTTCGTCGCTTAACGTATTGCCACACAGGCGGCCAAGCGTAATCGCCGCGCGGATCAGCGCGCCGGTCTTGCGGATGTGCATCTGTTCCAGTTCGGGTAGCGACAACGCTTGCCCTACCGAGGCCAGGTCGATGGCCTGGCCGCCGACCATGCCGTGTGAGCCGGATGCTTGTGCCAGCGCATGCAGCATGGCCAGTTGTGCCTTGCCGCCGATGCCAAGTTCGCCGCTTAGCAGTTCAAATGCCAGCGTTTGCAGGCCATCGCCAACCAGCAATGCCGTTGCTTCGTCGTATTCGACGTGTACCGTGGGTTTGCCACGACGCATCACATCGTTGTCCATGCACGGCAGGTCGTCGTGTACCAGCGAATAGGCGTGGATCAGCTCTACCGCTACTGCTGCCACGTCCATGGCCGCAGGCTGCGCGTTGCAGATCGCGCCGCTGGCATATACCAGTAATGGGCGAACCCGCTTGCCGCCACCCAGTACGGCATAGCGCATTGCGTCGTGCAGCCGCAGCGGGGCTGTCCCGGCTTTGGGCAGGCGTTGTGTCAGCACCTGCTCGATATGCAGCTGTTGCTGGTTGGCCCAGTGGGTGAAGTCAGTTTGCGTCATCGGTCTCGAACAGTTTCAGCGTGTCGTTTTCCAGGATGCGAACTTGTTGCTGGGTATCAGCCAGTTTGCCCTGGCAGAATTTCAGCAGCTCGCTACCGCGTTGGTAGGCGCCAAGCGACGCTTCCAGCGTGAGCTGGCCGTTTTCCATATTGCTGATGAGGGTTTCCAGTTCGGTCAGTGCAGCTTCGAAAGACTCGGGGGCGGCAGGTTTGCTTGCTTTGGCCATTCAGATACCTGTCGGCATGAGGCAATCGGGGAAAATACCCCAATCGACCCAAGCTGGTCAATATAAAGGGAAAATTGGCCGCGCCGGGCGCGGCCTGCAGCACCGGTGGGCTTATGCCTGGTGATACGATGTGACCCGTTCTACTTCCTGTTTCGAGCCGAGGAAAACCGCCACGCGTTGATGCAGTTGTTCCGGCTGAATGTCGAGAATCCGGGTGTGGCCATTGGTGGAAACGCCGCCGGCTTGTTCCACGATCATGCTCATCGGGTTGGCCTCGTACATCAGACGCAGTTTGCCCGCCTTTTCCGGCTCGCGATTGTCGCGCGGGTACATGAAAATGCCGCCGCGAGTGAGGATGCGATGTACATCACCCACCATTGATGCCACCCAGCGCATGTTGAAATCCTTGCCAAGCGGTCCGCTTTTGCCAGCCAGCAGTTCGTCGACATAACGCTTCACCGGCGCTTGCCAATGGCGCATGTTCGACATATTGATCGCGAACTCTCTGGTTTCGGTCGGGATGCTCATGTTCGGGTGGGTCAGCACGAAGCTGCCGGTTTCGCGATCCAGCGTAAAACCGTTGACGCCGTTACCCAGCGTCAGAACCAGCATGGTTTGCGGGCCATAAAGTGTGTAGCCGGCGCAAACCTGCCGGGTGCCGGGTTGGAGGAAGTCTGCTTCGGTCGGGGTATCACCATTCGGCGCCTTGAGTACCGAGAAAATGGTGCCAACCGAAATGTTGATGTCAATATTCGACGAGCCATCCAGCGGATCAAATAGCAGCAGAAAGCCACCTTTCGGATAGCTGTTGGGGATCGGGTAGGGGTGATCCATTTCTTCTGATGCCATGGCTGCCAGATGGCCGCCCCATTCATTGGCTTCCAGCAGTACATCGTTGGCGATCACGTCGAGCTTTTTCTGTGCCTCGCCCTGAATGTTGC
The DNA here is from genome assembly GCA_030917985.1 of Pseudomonadota bacterium. GTDB lineage: Bacteria > Pseudomonadota > Gammaproteobacteria > Burkholderiales > SCOH01 > CALMFQ01. The sequence goes on from JAUPTR010000184.1 coordinate 11,534, forward strand.
CCGTGCCGGCCTCACCAAGAATACCGGCCAGTTCACCTTTGTTGACGGTGTGGCTGATGGCCTTGCAGGCACGCGCCACAACCTCGATCAGGAAACGCAGATCGGCGGTAATGGCATTGTTGGCACGCTGCTGTTCAATCAGGTAGCGGCTCAGAGAGGTGCGGCTCATGTCGTGTCCTCGGGATTGGGCAAAATTGGCCGCGATTATACCGGGAATGTGGCATTGCTTCATGTGGCATGCAGATAGCGCTGGATATCCACCTCGTCAATCTGCGCCGGTTGCAGGAATTGGCTTCCATATTCGGCGTAGACACCGCTTTGCAGAAACAGCGCAAACAGCTCGGCATCAATATGCTGTTCATCACGCATGCGCGCCATGATGGCGATGGCCTGAGACAGGGTTTTGCCTTGTTTATAGGGGCGATCGATGGCTGTCAGCGCTTCGAAAATGTCGGCAATCGCCATCATCCGTGCCGGAGTGCTCATTTGCTCGCGTCGCAGCCGTTTCGGATAGCCGTTGCCATCCATTTTTTCGTGATGGCCGCCAGCAAGCTCCGGCACCTGCTGCAAGTGAGGCGGGAAGGGCAGGTGCGAGAGCATGATGATGGTCTGCACGATGTGATCATTAATCTGGTAGCGCTCTTCGTCCGTCAGCGTGCCACGCTCGATACCCAGGTTGAAGAGAACGCCGCGCTTATATTTGTATTGAGGCACCAGCAGTTTGAAGCCCCATGGGTTGTCGCCGGGAATACGATCTTTTTCGCTACGGCTGATCAGGTGTTCGGGTTTGTTGCCGAGCAGGTTTTCGGTTGCCGGCAAAGGGCTTGCAGGCGCACTCGCCTTGCGCGCCAGTTCTTCGTGAGAAACGCCCAGTCGGTCATCCAGTGTGCGTTGCCAGGTGCGGGCACCAATGTGTTTCAGGCGTGCCTGTTTTTCCGGTGCCATGAATTCGCCGCCGAGATTGCATTCCGCGATAAACCGGAATTCCTCGTCCAGTGTTTTCAGGGTTTGCTCCAGCTGGTTTGCCAGTGGCTGCTGTTCCGCGCCGGAGGCCAGTGCTTTCCAGTATTCGATTTGCGCATCGCGCTTCAGCACTTCAAAGCGGGTGCGGATTTCATGGATCCGGTCATAAATGGTTTCCAGTTTGGTTGCCTTGTCAACCACATATTCCGGCGTGGTGACCTTGCCGCAGTCGTGTAGCCACGCCGCCAAGTGCAACGCTTCGCGCTCGTTATCACTGAGCTTGAAGTCGCGGAAGGGGCCGCTGTCTGCCTGGCAGGCGGCATCGGCCAGCATTTTTGTGAGTGCCGGCACGCGCTGGCAATGGCCGCCGGTGTAGGGAGATTTCGCGTCGATCGCGCCGGCGATCAGTTCGATGAATGCTTCCAGCAAGCGCTTTTGCGCTTCCAGCAGGCGTTGCGCCTCAATCGAAATGGCTGCGGTGCCGGAAAGTGATTCGATGAAGCCCAGCGAGGTTCGCCCCGGATTGTCCCGCTCATCCAGTTGCAGCACCATTGCGCCGACCGAATCGCCCTGGCGCGTGGCGAGTGGCATGACAATGACGTGGGCCTGATCCGGGGTTTCCTGATTGTCGATGCGCTTACCGCTGTTCATCGCCTGACGGCATAACACTGCCAGTTCATCGTCGGTGCCCCCCAGTTGTGTGGGGAGCTGTTCGCCATCCGCCATGGCGGCGGCCCGATGCAAGCGATTTTTTCCGTCCAGAAGGAAGATGGCGCAGCCCCTTGCGGCAATGACGCTTGCAGATTCCTGCAGCACCCTTTGCAGCAGCGGTTGTAGTTGGCGTTCCGAGCTCAGGGCTGCCGACAGGTCAAGGAATTGGGAAATGGTGGCCTTCATCTGCGACATGGCCTGCGCCAGCCGGTTGATTTCGCGAATATGGCTGCGGCGTTCGATGGGCCTCGAAAAGTCAAAGGCCTCGATGGCACGCGCCTCCTCAGCCAATTGCTCCAGCGGTTTTGATACCCAGCGACTGGCCTGCCAGACCAGCGGCATCGATACCAGCAGGATCACTAAAGTCAGCCACATCTGCTGGTCACGCAGATGAATGGCGTCGTGCAGCAGCTCTTCTTCCGGCGAGGCGAGCACCAGCCACATATCCTGCTGGCCGATATGGATACGGCTGGCGCGCCCCAGCCAGAGGCGCCCGTCAACACTGGCTTCGTGGGTGGTGTTGAGGCCCCGGGCGTGTTCGCGCATGGTGGCAATTACCGGGTCGTTGAGCGGTGCCAGCTTGCTGCTGCTAGGCAGTTCGGTTGTTTCTGTGCCAGTGTGGCCGGCCAGCACCCGCAGTTGCGGGTCCAGCAGGTATTTGCGGGTAGATGGCGTGATCGGAATGCCGGCCAGTTCGCTGTCCAATTGTCGCAGGGTCAGATCGGCGCCAATCACGCCGTCTTTGCTGGCGCAGGGGTGTGCCAGTGTGATGCCGGCTTCGCCTGACAGGTAGTAAGTGTACGCGTCGGTAACAATCAAGGTGTTGCTGGCCTGTGCCTGCCGAAACCAGGGGCGCTGGCGCGGGTCGAGTGGCTTGCCGGTCAGCGGGATGCTGGCAAGCTGCTGATGGCGCAGGTCGAAAAACACGCGTTGATAACGTAGTGGCTGCTGTTGGCGGTCGATAATGTCCAGCGCATAACGTGCTGATTCGGGTGCCTGCCAGCGCTGGCGGGCACTCTGATCCGGTAGTGGCCGTAATTGCATGAAATCGCCATTGTGGTAACCGACATACACCGATGAAACGCTGCTGTTGTTGTTCAGTACCGACGCCAGTGCCGGCAGTGCGGCCAGTCGCTGTTGCCAGTCCAGGTGGCTGAGTGCGGGCAGGTGACTGGACTGGATGACCGCACCTTGTATCGGCAGGAACAATTTGTCTGACGACAGGCGGATTTGCTGGTCTGCTCGTTCAAATACGGCTTTTCCGGCCGTCAGCAGCATCTTGGAGCTTTCGCGGTAGCTGAAGCCGCCGATAATCAGCCCGACCAGGCCAACCAGCAGGCAGAATAGGGCGCCCATGACAATTTGCAGCGGTACGGCACGTTTTTGTGGTGTGGTCATTACTCGACCCCGGCGATTTTGGATATTTCCAGTGTATACGCTTATGTTGCTACAACGTTATCAACGCGATGCTGCAAGGTAGAACGCAGGGGAAAACCCTGATCAGTGATCCCATGCAAAACGCCTTCACAGCGAAGGCACAAAAACGTAAAATGAGAAGGTTTTTCATGTGCATCCCGTTGCAATTTGCTGCATATGGAATGTCTCTTCTTTGCAACTCCTTATTTGAAAGGTTCAAGCCGTGCTAGAAGCCTATCGCCAGCATGCCGCCGAGCGTGCCGCACTTGGTATCCCCGCCCTCGCACTCAGCGCCCAGCAAACTGAAGGTCTGGTTGAATTGCTGAAAAACCCGCCGAAAGGTGAGGAAGAATTTCTGGTCGACCTGATCACCCATCGCGTTCCGCCCGGCGTGGATGATGCTGCAAAGGTCAAGGCTTCCTACCTCGCTGCCGTTGCATTCGGCAATGAAAAATGCCCGCTGATCAGCCGTGAAAAAGCCACCGAACTGCTCGGCACCATGCTCGGCGGTTATAACATTCACCCGCTGATCGATCTGCTGGATGACGCACAGGTTGGCGCGATTGCTGCCGAAGGCCTGAAAAAGACGCTGCTGGTATTCGACTTCTTCAACGATGTTAAAGCCAAGTCGGATGCTGGCAATGCCAACGCCAAAGCGGTCATTCAGTCGTGGGCTGATGCTGAGTGGTTCACCAGTCGTCCGGAACTGCCAAAGAAAATCACCCTGACCGTGTTCAAGGTAACGGGTGAAACCAATACCGATGACCTGTCGCCGGCACCTGACGCCTGGTCGCGCCCGGATATCCCGCTGCACGCACTGGCAATGCTGAAAAATGCTCGCCCAGGCATTGAGGCCGACGAGCCGGGCAAAATCGGCCCGATCAAGCAACTGGCCGCACTGCAAGCCAAAGGCAACCCGATTGCCTACGTCGGTGACGTGGTCGGTACTGGTTCGTCGCGTAAATCGGCAACCAACTCGGTGCTGTGGTTCACTGGCGACGACATTCCGTTCGTTCCGAACAAGCGCTTCGGCGGTTTCTGCTTTGGCACCAAGATTGCCCCGATCTTCTTCAATACCATGGAAGATGCAGGCGCGCTGCCAGTTGAAGTTGACGCTGGCAAAATGGATATGGGGGATGTGATTGACTTCTACCCGTACGACGGCAAAGTCGAGAAAAACGGCGAAGTGATTGCGCAGTTCGCGCTGAAATCCGACGTGTTGCTGGATGAAGTCCGCGCCGGTGGCCGTATTCCGCTGATTATCGGCCGAGGCTTGACCGCCAAGGCACGTGAGTCGCTGGGCCTGCCGGCTTCGACGCTGTTCCGTCTGCCGCAAGCGCCTGCCGATACCGGCAAAGGTTACTCGCAAGCACAGAAAATGGTTGGCCGCGCCTGTGGTCTGCCAGAAGGCCAGGGCGTACGCCCGGGTACTTACTGCGAGCCACGCATGACGACCGTGGGTTCGCAAGACACCACCGGCCCGATGACGCGTGACGAGCTGAAAGATCTGGCTTGCTTGGGCTTCTCGGCGGATCTGGTCATGCAGTCGTTCTGCCACACTGCCGCTTATCCGAAGCCGGTTGACGTGAAGATGCACCAC
>JAUPTR010000185.1 GCA_030917985.1 Pseudomonadota bacterium
ATGGAATTTTCGCTGATTATTGTTCCCGGCATATATGACACAAACTTGCTTTTATATAAAACTTTTCTGACGTAGAAGTGGGTGAGGCTCGCGGTGTCGCTGACGTAATCAAACTGCCACCTCAAAGCCTACTGCCAGGGCTGATCACTAGGTTCGAACCGAGACAAAACTCAGCCAGGCATCGCTAACCATTCACGATGCCTGGCCACCTGCGACCCGTCCGGTTTACCGGAAATCCCGACTCTGCGTATCCAGTTCCCCCAGCCATTCGGTTAAATCCACCAGCCGTTTCGCCAGCAAATGCACCACCTGTCCCTGACGCTGTACCACGCCATACACACCCAATAGCTGGGCACTCAATAATTCGCACCGCTGTTGCTCGACCAGATCGGACCAGATGATCACGTTGGTATTGCCGGTCTCATCTTCGAGCGTGACAAACACCACGCCGCTGGCCGTGGCTGGCCGTTGGCGCGTGACCACAATGCCGGCGCAGCGGGCAGGGCGGCCGTTGGGCATTTGCTGAATTTCACGGGCGCTGAGCAAGCGTCTGGCTGCCAGTCGTGATCGCAACAGCGAAATGGGATGCGGGCCAAGGGTCAGCCCCAGGCTGGCATAGTCCGCTTTGACCGCTTCACCGGTGGAGAGCGCAGGCAGATCCGGCGTGGCATCCAGCGACACCGCGCCGGCAGTCAAACCCACCCCCGCATCCAGTCCGCGTACCTGCCACCAGGCCTGGCGACGGTTGCCGGCAAGCGAGGTGAGGGCGTTGGCTTTTGCCAGCACACCCAGATCGCGTGCCGACAGCTGGCTGCGCTGCTGCAAATCCTCGGTCGACTGATAACCCTCTGCCGGACGGCAACCGGCGACGCGTTCTCCGGCTTCCAATCCCAGACCATTGATCATCGCCATGCCAAGCCGAATCGCTGGTTGCGCCTCGCCGATCTCCTCCAGCGTACACAGCCACTGGCTGACTTGGGCATCGACCGGCAATACCCGCACCTGATGGCGCTTCACATCCTGGATCAGCTGTGAGGCGGTATAGAAACCCATCGGCAGGCTGTTGAGCAGGGCGCAACAGAAGGCTGCGGGTTCATGGCATTTAAGCCAGGCAGAGGCATACGCCAGTAGCGCAAAACTCGCCGCGTGCGATTCCGGAAAGCCGTATTCGGAGAAACCTTCGATCTGCGCAAAAATCTGCGCCGCAAACTCGGCGGTGTAACCGCGTGAGGTCATGCCGTTGTGTAGTCGTTCCCGAAAATGCTGCAATTTACCGGTGCGGCGCCAGGCGGCCATCGAGCGCCGCAACTGATCCGCCTCGCCGGCGCTGAACCCCGCCGCGACAAAGGCCAGTTGCATCACCTGTTCCTGAAAAATCGGCACCCCCAGCGTGCGCTCCAACACCCCACGTACCGCTTCACTCGGATAAGTCACTTGTTCTTCGCCCGAACGCCGCTTCAGATACGGATGCACCATCCCGCCCTGAATCGGCCCCGGCCGTACCAGCGCCACCTCGATGGTCAGGTCGTAGTAGTTCTGCGGCTTCAGCCGCGGCAACATGCTCATCTGCGCCCGCGACTCGATCTGGAACACACCCACGGTATCGGCACGCTGCAACATTGCGTACACCGCCGGATCTTCGGCGGGGATATCCTGTAGCGCAAACGGCCGCTGGTAGCGCTGCGTCAGAAAATCCAGCGTGCGGCGAATTGCCGTCAGCATGCCCAGTGCCAGTACATCGATCTTCAGCAGTCCCACTGCATCCAGGTCATCCTTATCCCACTGGATCACGGTTCGATCCGGCATCGCAGCGTTCTCGATCGGCACCATGCGCGATAACGGTCCATTCGAAATCACAAAACCGCCCACATGCTGGGACAAGTGCCGCGGAAATCCCAATAATTCCTGCACCAGCATCAACAGCAATTCGGTCTGGCGACTGCTCGGATCGAAGCCAGCCTCGGCCAGCCGTTGCGGCAGATCGGAACCGGCATCCCACCATGCCAGCGTGTCGCTCAAACGTTCCAGTTGGGCTTCTTCAAACCCAAGTACCCGCCCGACATCGCGCAAGGCGCTGCGGCGGCGGTAACTGATCACGGTGGCGGTCAGCGCCGCACGTTCCCGCCCATAGCGCCGGTAGATGTACTGGATCACTTCTTCGCGCCGCTCATGCTCAAAATCGACGTCGATATCCGGTGGTTCGTTGCGTTCCTTGGAGATGAAGCGTTCAAACAGCATCGACATACGCGACGGATCGACTTCGGTGATATGCAGGGCGTAACACACCACCGAATTGGCCGCCGAGCCACGACCCTGACACAGAATGTGCTGACTGCGCGCCCAGGCCACAATGTCGTACACGGTCAGGAAGTAGGGTTCATAGCCCAACTCGGCAATCAGCTTCAGTTCCTTGTCCGCCAGTGCCTGCACCTGCTCGGGCACGCCCGCCGGAAACCGCTGGCTCAAGCCGTCCGCGGTCAGTTGCGCCAGATACTGGCTGGGTGTCAGCCCGGCCGGCACCACTTCCTGCGGATACTCATAACGCAGCTCATCCAAAGAAAACCTGCAACGCTCGGCAATCCGCACGCTCTCCGCCAGCAGTGCGGCCGGGTAGAGAGTCGACAGCGCCAGCCGGCTGCGCAGATGGCGTTCGCCATTGGGAAACAGCGCCATGCCACAGTGCGCCACCGGCTTGCTCAGGCGAATCGCCACCAGCGTATCCTGCAAGGCACGCCGCGAACGCACATGCATGTGCACATCACCGGCCGCGACCAGCGGCAGCCGCGCACTGCGGCCCAGCACTTCCAGGCGTGCCAGTTGCCCCCGATCATCGGGGCCCATCAACAATTCCACCGCGATCCAGGCGCGATCGGCGAAGGTCCAGCGCAGCCACGCCGCGTCATCCAGGCTCGGATCGGCTGGCGGCAACCAGATCGCCAGCAAATGGCGGCTGAACCGCACGATCTCGTCGCGGCTCAGCTGATACTCACCCTTGCTGGCCTGGCGCCGGCCGGTGGTAATCAGCTCGGAGAGATCGGCATACGCCTCCCGGTTCGGTGCCAGCAACACCAGTCGCAAGCCGTCATCCAGGGTGAACTCGCTGCCAACGATCAGATGCAGTCCATGCTCCTTGGCGGCGCCATGGGCGCGCACAATCCCGGCCAGCGAACATTCATCGGTGATGGCCAGCGCGCGGTAGCCCAGCGATTGCGCGCGCACTACCAGCTCCTCGGCATGGGAGGCGCCACGCAGAAACGAGAAATTGCTCAGACAATGCAGCTCGGCGTAGTCGGGTAACATCTTTCACCTCTCAATCAAACCAGCCATGCAGAAACCATTCGCCGCTGGCCCGATCCTGATAAATCCAGTAACGCCGACCCGAATCGCCGTGTGCCACCCAGTAGTCGCGTACCACCCGCTGCCCATCCCACCAACCGGTTTCCAGCCGTTCCGGTCGCCCCCGACAACTCAGTGCCTCGGTATGCCAGGGCCGACCCTGCCGTAGCGGCAATCGCTGGGCGCACGGCAACAACCAGCCTGGACGGGCGCCGAGTGGCAGGTCCGGGCCATGACGCCGTTCGCTACACATCGCCCAGGCCATTTCCGGTCGATGATCGGCCACGGTGCTGACCTGGTGTAGCGCGTTATCCCCGAGCCGTGCAACCAGACGTGCCCGCAATAACTCGGCATTGGCCTGACTATTGCCATCACCGAACAGATCCAGTGGCATACCATCCAGCCGATGCAGCCGCTCGGCAATCAGCGTCACCGCTTCGACCGGTGCTGGCAGCTCGAAATGGGTCAGCTTCTCGCGTAATACCGCCACCAGCTCGTCGACCTGGCGAGTGGGGACGCCATAACCGATCGTCAAGGGCGTGACGGTGCGATTACTGTGTTCCAGCTGATACACCACCTGCTGCACCCCCAAACCGCGACCCAGCAAAAAACCCGATAGCGTGATCGACAGTTGCCGGCCAATGAACAACAGCGCTTCGGTGCGATCCACCGCCCATGCCAGTTCCAGCCGTTTGCTGAAGTGATCGGGCGGGACAAAGACTTCGCGCGGATCCGGGGTGATACCCAGGGCGCGATCCAGTAGCAGCGGCAAACCTTTGCCAAAGCGCCGAGCCAGCCCCTTGCGTGGCAAGCCCCACAACTGGCCGAGGGTGCGGGCGCCGAGCAACTGCAGATCCTGCAAGCGCTCGGCAGGCAGCGGCAGCAGCGCCACCGGCAAGTGTCGCAGCGCCGGTTCAAGCTGCGTGACCTCGGTATAGGCCTGTTCATCGCCGGCCTGTGCCAGCCAGCAGGCGGCTAAGGGCGTCGGTGCGCAGCCGCAGTTCACCCCATAGCCCTGGGCCGTGATCCCTTCTCGCACCCGCGCATACAGGCTATCCAGTCCGTGGAAATAGTCGATGCAAGATCGGAAGAG
>JAUPTR010000186.1 GCA_030917985.1 Pseudomonadota bacterium
CAGGTTGACCACATCATTTTCCCGGACGGCAAACGCATCATCCTGCTGGCCGAAGGCCGCCTGGTCAATCTGGGTTGTGGCACCGGCCACCCGTCGTTCGTGATGTCCAACTCGTTCACCAACCAGACACTGGCACAGATCGAGCTGTTCACCCGTGGCGAAAACTACGACAACGACGTTTACGTGTTGCCGAAACATCTGGATGAGAAAGTAGCGCGCCTGCATCTGGAACGCATCGGCGCCAACCTGACCCGCCTTAGCGACGAACAGGCAACCTATCTGAGCATGAGCAAGGATGGCCCGTACAAGCCGGATCACTACCGTTACTAAGAGCCTGTATTCATTGCAGCAATAAACGAGACAGGATCCAGTGCCTGTCTCGTTTTACATGGTGAACATCATGACCACACAATCCAAACACAATTTCAGCCTGGAGTTCTTTCCGCCCAAAACTGCGGAAGGCACCGAAAAGCTGCGCGCCACCCGGCAACAACTGGCAACGTTGAAGCCAGAGTTTTTCTCCGTCACCTTTGGTGCCGGCGGGACCACCCAGGATGGCACCCTCAGCACCGTGCTGGAAATCCAGCGGGAAGGCTTGCAGGCAGCGCCCCACCTGTCGTGTATCGGCTCCACCCGCGAGAAAATCGGTGAGCTGTTGCAAACCTATCGCGACAACGGCATCAAGCGCATTGTTGCGCTGCGTGGCGACATTCCGTCCGGCATGGTGGAAGTCGGCGAATTCCGCTATGCCAACGAGCTGGTTGAATTTATCCGCACGCAACACGGCGACTGGTTTCACATCGAAGTAGCCGCATATCCGGAATACCACCCGCAAGCAGCGACGGCACAAGCCGACATCGCCAACTTTGTGCACAAGGCCAAAGCGGGCGCCGACAGTGCCATTACCCAGTATTTCTTCAACCCGGATGCGTATTTCGCCTTTGTTGATGAAGTTCGGGCGCAAGGCGTGGACATTCCGATCGTGCCCGGCATCATGCCGATCAACAATTACACCCAGCTGGCACGTTTTTCTGATGCCTGCGGAGCAGAAATTCCGCGCTGGCTGCGCCTGAAGCTGCAGGGTCTGGGTGAAGATACCGCGTCGATCAAGGCCCTGGGGCTGGATGTCATCACCAGCCTGTGCGAAAAACTGCTGGCCGGTGGCGCACCCGGCCTGCATTTCTACACGCTGAATGCAGCCCCCACCGTCACCAGCATCTGGCAACGCCTGAAGCTCTCCTGATTGATTCAATACGCCAGCTGGCCCCCCTGCTCCGGGTTTTCTATAGTGATACCTCGGACGGGGGCTACCCCTTGCCGACTCACCAAACGAGGGGACCATGGCGATCACATCACACCTTTGGCAATGGCTTGGCCTGAGCCTGTTGCTGGCCAGCACCACACATGCCGACGAACTCAACCTGGATCAGGCAGAGCAGCTGCTGAATCAGGGTCAGGGCAAACAGGCGCTGCAGATGTTGCAGGCGCAGGAGGCAGAACAAGCCGGTGATCCGCGATTTGACTACCTGCTGGGCACCGCCCAGCTGGAATCGGGCGATGCCGCACGCGCCACGCTGGCGCTGGAACGCACCCTGCAGAGCCAGCCCAACCACGCAGGTGCGCGCCTGGAAATGGGCCGGGCTTATTTTGCGCTGGGCGACTACAACCGGGCACAAAGCGAATTTGAAACGCTGCTGACACTCAACCCGCCGCCGGCAGCACGCGCCACCATCGACGCCTATCTGCAGGAAATCGAGCGACGCAAACGTGCCACCCAAACCAGGGTCAGCGGCTATCTGGAAAGCGCCATCGGCCGCGACACCAATATCAATTTTGCCACCAGCAAATCAACGGTTTACGTACCGATTTTTAATACCGACCTGGCACTCAGCGACGACAGCATTGCCAAGGCCGACAATATGGGCGTGTTTGCTCTGGGAGCCGAAATCAACCACGCGGCAAGTGAAAAGCTCGGCCTGTTCCTCGGCGTGGACGGCAAATACCGCGACTTCATTCACCAGAAAAGCCATAACTTCGGCACGGCAGCACTGCGCACCGGTGTCACGCTGGGCCCGGTGCAAAATCAACTGAAACTGTTGCTGGCTGGTGAAAAGTTGCGCCAGAACGACCATCCAACACGAGATACCGCCGGCGGGGCGCTGGAATGGCGCTATATGCCGCGCGCCAGCAGCGCCATTACCCCGTTTCTGCAATACAACCAGCTGCGCTACCGTCAGGAGCAGGACGCCATCAATGACGTCAACCAGACCGTACTCGGTGCGGGCTGGCTTGAATCTCTGGGTGGCTCGAACAATGCCATCGCCTTTCTGGCCGGCTTTGGCGGCCGCGAGAATGCGCTGCAAGCCCGTGCCGACGGTGACAAGCAATTACTCGGACTGCGCGCCGCACTGCAGATCACGCCATTGCAATCGCTGGATCTGTATGCCTCGGCCGGGCTTCAGCATGGGCGCTATGATCAGGTGAACTACACCTTTGACGAAACCCGCTCCGACCGGCAAACCGATCTCAACCTCGGGCTGGTATGGCGCATGATTGGCGATCTGTCGGTAAAACCGGGTATCAGCTACACCCGCAATCGCTCAAGCATTGACATCAACGAATACCGCCGCACCGAATACCTGTTGACGCTGCGTTACGACCTGCGCTGAAACCAGAGGGAGCCCACACCATGCACAATAACCAGACTCGCGTTTCCTTCCGCCTTGGCATCAGCGTCCTCTCGCAGCTACTGCTGCTGAGCTGGGGCAGCAGCGCGCTGGCCGGGCCGGCCGGCAAGTTCATCTACAGCTTTGGCGATGTCAGGGTCACCAGCCGCAGCGGCGAAACCCGCCCGGCCGCCAAGGGGCAAACCCTTAACGAAGGTGATCTGGTGCTTGCCGGTGCCAATGGCTCGGCGCAGATCCAGATGCTGGATCAGGGCATGCTGGCGGTGCGTGCCAATACCAGGGTGCGTATCGACGAATTCAATTACCCGGGTAAACAGGATGGTTCGGAACGCAGCGCCATCACCCTGCTGCAGGGTGGCCTGCGCGCCATTACCGGCGCCATCGGCAGCCAGAACAAACAGAATTACCGCATCAACACGCCAACGGCCACCATCGGCATTCGCGGCACCGACCATGAACCCTTCTTCGTGCCGGAAGGCAATCATCCATTTGGCCAGGTTCAGCCCGGCACCTACGACAAGGTCAACACCGGTGAAGCCTATATCCAGACGCCGCTGGGCCGGATTGCCATCCAGCCCAACCAGGTCGGTTTTGCCGGTGCCGGCAATGCCAAGCCAACCCTGCTGCCAAGCGTGCCCGCCTTGTTCAAGAGCACACCTGAACCCAGGCCCGAAGAAAAGAAATCTGACGAAAAGCCGCAGCAGGGCAGCAAACAACAACCCCAGGAAGGCCCAAAGAAACCGCCACCACCGGCGGCAGCCGGCCCCAAACCACCCGCAGTAGGCGCCGACAACCGGGCGATCCAGACACCGATTGAGGCCAGCAGCGAGGCAGGCGGCAGCGTCAACTTCACCGCACAACAGGTAAAAGACGCCAACGGCCAGACGGTCACAGGCAACACCCCCCTGGTCTGGCCCGACGGCATTCCCGTGGTAGCGGGTGCGGCAAACGACAGCGCCACCCATAGCATTGGCCCCGGCTCCGGCGTTGAATCCGGCCCCGGCGTGCGCGCCGATACTTATGGCCGCCTGCTGGGCATCGACGGCAGCGATGGTTTTCGCTTCGACCCGGGTAGCGCAAAGCTGGCCGAGGTTGGGCGCACGCTGATGCCGCTGAAAGACGGGCGGATGATGCCAGTGGTGTGGGGACGCTGGCAGGCGATTCCGCCAAATCAGCTGTTCACCATCATCGACGAAGGGGAACGTGTGCACCCCAGTGGCAGCATGCATTACGTCGTTGCCCCCCTGTTGACTCCGGTTGCCAATCTCACCCCGGCAGTGCTTGGCTTCAAGCGTGCTGACTATCAACTGCTGGCCGCCACCCAGACCGGCTCGGAACAGGCCGACGCAATTGGCAAACTGCAATCGCTGAGCATGAAAGTGGATTTCTCGGCCCAGCAGATTGTCGACTACCGCCTGCAACTGGCCGTATCCGGGCGCAGCTATTCGGCCTGGTCTGCCCAACAGACCGCTTACGACAGTGATTTCATGATCCCGCTGCTGGCCGATTGCACCGGCTGCAGCCAAGGCAGCAAGGTAAAGGGCGAGGCCAACGGTGCATTCATCGGGCCACGTGCAGAAGGCGTGCTGACCAGCTATGCGCTTGGCGAAAACGCCAGTGAATACGCCTATGGCGCAGCGATCCTGGCACTGGGCCAGACCAGCAACGACACACCGGACAGCGGCACTGGAGCAACTTCCGGCTCCGGCTCCGGCTCTGGCACCGGCTCCACGAGTGGTACAGGCAGCACCGGCGGAACAGGTACGGGCTCTCCCACCGACACCGGCTCGGGCTCCACTACCGGCACTGGCAGCACCAGCGGAACAGGCACAGGAACTCCCACCGACACCGGCTCGGGCTCTACTACCGGCACCGGCTCCACAGGCGGCACCGGCAGCACCGGCGGAACAGGCACGGGATCTCCCACCGATACGGGCTCGGGTTCCACTACCGGCACCGGCTCGACCAGTGGCTCTGGCTCGACCAGTGGTTCAGGCTCGACAACAGGAACAGGGAGCGGCACCAGCAGCGGGGGAATGGTGATGGTGGGGGCCGACATGGAGAAAAATGCGGCTGGCGGCATTAATATCGGCGCCGGCGTGCATGCCGGCACCGGGCTGACGCTGGACCCGAACGGCAACCTCATCGGCGTCAATGAGGGGCAGTTCGCGTTTGCCGCCCATACCGCGCCATTGGCCGAGTCCGGATCGGCACTGTTGCCGGTGGACGGCGGTCAGCAGAAAATCATCTGGGGGCGCTGGGAGGCCAAATCGGCGGCCTCCACTTTCGAGGTGCGTAATGGCAGCACGCTGAAAAACAGTGTCGGCAGTTTTCATTTCCTGACGGCCGACCAGATCAGCAGCGCCGCCAGCCTGACCTCGGCGGCAATGGGCGGCATCACCGCCAGTTATTCACTGTTTGGCGGCACCAGTCCCACTTCAGACACGGGAGAAACCGGCACCCTGAGCTCGCTCAAGGCTACAGTGGATTTTGCGCAGCAGAAAATCACCGATTACCAGATGCGTATCGACTTTGCCAACCGCAGCTTCAAGGCCAGTGGCGGAGGAATCAGCATTGCGCCCACATTCAACATGAGCCTGAGCGGCGACTGCCAGGGCTGCGCTGCAGCCAGCCCGACCCAACTGGTGCCGGTCAGCGGCATCGCCAACGGTGCCTTCATTGGCCCGAAAGCCGAAGGAATTGTCACGTCGTTTGGCCTGCACACCCAGAATGCCGACCATGCAGTGAGTGGCGTAGCCATCATCAAACGCTGAAAACTGTTGGGGCAATGCCACAGTGCATTGCCCCAAATATCTGAAACCACGCCCTCTCCTCCGCCTCTGCAGCCGTTTACCGCTACCATGGGCATGGCCAGCCTGTCTGACTTGAGGCTGCCAGCAGGCAAGATCGGCCACTGCAACTCACAACAGCAACAATCATCGATCATCCTGCGCTCTGTTTTTTACCCACACCAGGAGCCACTATCGTGAACACTATCGACATCAATCAATGGCAGTCCATTGCCACGCAGTACATCGCCGATTTCGGCGTAAAAATCATCGCTGCCATTGCCTTCTGGATCGTTGGCCGCTGGCTGATCGGCATGGCGTTGCGGCTGATCGACAAATCACTGGGAGCCGGCCCGCAGAAAGTGGATGCCACCGTACTGCGCTACATCCACAACATCGTCAACGTCACCCTCAACATCCTGCTGGTGATCGGCATTCTCGGTTATTTCGGCATCCAGACCACTACCTTTGCCGCCCTGCTGGCGGCCGCCGGCGTCGCCATCGGCATGGCCTGGTCCGGGCTGCTGGCCAACTTTGCCGCCGGCGCATTCCTGATCGTGCTGCGGCCGTTCAAGGTGGGTGATTTTGTCAGTGCGGCGGGCGTAACCGGCACCATCAAGGAGATCGGCCTGTTCGCCACCCAGATCACCACGCCGGACAATGTGCTGTGTGTGGTCGGCAACAACAAGATTTTCGCCGACACCATCCAGAACTACACCGCCAACCCGTATCGCCGCGTAGACCTGAAAGCACAGCTGGCCGGCTCGGTTGACCATCAGGCCGCAATCGACCTGCTGAAGCTGGAAATGGCGAAAATCCCCAATGTAATGTCGAACCCCGCACCGGAAGCCAATATCATTGAATTCACCCTGGTTGGCCCGGTGCTGGCGGTGCGCCCGTATTGCCACAACGACCATTACTGGCAGGTGTATTTCGACACCAACCAGTTGATCCGCGAAGCCCTGGGCAAAGCCGGCTTCCCGGCACCGATGCCGGCGCAGACGATATACGTGCACAATCAATAAGCTGCAAGGCGCTCTGGTATTGGCTTGCAGGCCGGCCTGCAGGGCAGGCCCAGAGCGCTCTGCAAGGCACCTCATGCAAGCTGCTTCACTGTTGCATCCTGTTTTCCGGAGTCACTCATGTCCTGCAACTGGCTGGCCTGGTCGGCACTGGCCCTGTTTGCGCTGAGCTTTGTCAGCGCCAGCGATGGCCTGGGCCTGGATAAGCTGCTGCGCGGCTACCTGCGCCAATACCGCATTCATCACCGTATCGCCATGCTGGCCGTGTTGCTGGTTGTGGCGCATATCAGCCACGAATTTGCCAGCCTGCCCGCAACCGACCGCAGCATGCTGCTGGATCTGCAGGACCGCGCCATGCTGCTGGCCTGGCTGGCCGTATTGCTGCTGCTGGCACTGACGCTGGCGGCAATCGTGCGCCAGCACTGGCGCCGGCGTTACTGGCTGAGGTTGCACTGGCTGCTGCTGCCCGCCATGCTGCTGGCACTGGCCCACGCCTGGCTTTCCACCCGCCCTGCCCTGCGCGCCTGCTTGCCCCTGTTTGGCCTGCCATTGCTGCCCTGGCTGCTCAAATATCTGCCGGCAAGCTGGTGGCCACATTTTTCCGGCCATCTCGTCCCTGCCCGGGTCCAACACCTGGCGGCCGACGTGGTGATGCTGGAGATCGATACCGCAGTGCTGCCGCAGCACTTTCGCGCCGGGCAAATTGTCCAGTTGCGGTTTTGCGGCGTGGCGGGCGCCAGCCGTTTATGGCATCCGTTTTCCGTCGCCAGCTGCCAGCGAGAGCAAACGCTGCGGCTGCTGATACGCCAGGCCGGGCTGGATACCGGGCAGCTGGCAACGGCCGGCAGCCAGGTCGATATCGCCATCCGTGGCCCCTACCAGGAATGGCAGGCCGACTTCTCCCGGCCACAACTGTGGATTGCGGGCGGCATAGGCATTGCACCGTTTATTGGCATGTGGCATTGCCATCGCCCGCAACAGACACAACAGGTACAGGTGCTGCATTTTGCCAGCCAGCTAGACCGGCTTGACTATGCCAATCTGCTGAATCACTGCCAGAGCCAGGCAGACTACCATCGCTTTGATACCCCGGCTGGCGAAATGCCCGATCTGCAGCAGTTACACCATTACCTGTTGCAGCATGGGTGCACACATCCAGTCTGGCTGAGTGGCCCGCCCGGGTTCATCACGCTGGTCAAACGCTATCTGCTGCAGGCAGGCATACCCAGGCAGCTGATTCATGCCGAGCAGCTCAACCCCTAGCAGCCTGTCTGACTTGAGACTGATCTGCTGCGCCAGCGGTAAACACGGCCCACTTTTTGCCCGCTTTTTCGTTGCATAGCCCCGCTATGCGCCTCAAAAACGGGCAAATCTGGTCTTGTTTTCCCACCCGGCTCACGACGATCGCTCAAGTCCGACAGGCTGCGAGTAAACCAATGCCGCTGCCCTGCAAGCCGCACTGCCATTGCCTTGCAGGCCGGCCTGCAGCCCGCGCGGGTATTGGCCTGCAGGGCATTGCCTGTAACATCGACAAGCATGCGGAGTGTGTGCCAGGAGGAAAAGTACGGCTGGCTGGCTGGCTGCCTATGCCAGCGTAAAATAGAAACAGGCGCCCACCTCGGGTGTTGCTTCAGCCCACACCTCGCCCCCATGGCGGTGAATGATGCGCTGCACACTGGCCAGGCCAATGCCACTTCCTTCGAATTGCTTGTCGTCGTGCAGGCGCTGAAAGGCGCCAAACAGGCGGCCGGCATAACGCATGTCAAAACCTGCGCCGTTGTCACGCACCCAATACACGGTTTTACCTTCGCGTTCTGCCGCGCCAAACTCAACCCGGCCTTGCGGTTTGCCGGCGCTGAATTTCAGCGCATTGCCCAGCAGATTCTGCAACACATTACGCAGCAATTTGCGATCTCCGATGCCGGTGATGCCGGGCGCCACCACAGTCTCCACCTGGCGCTGCGGATCCAGGCAGAGCAATTCAGTCAGCACCTCTTGCGCCAGCGCGCTCAGATCAACCGGCCCGGTCTTCAGCTCGCTACGGCTGATGCGCGCCAGCTCCAGCAGTGCGTCAATCAGCTCCGACATGCGCTGCGTCGCATTCCGGATACGCTGCAAATGCTGCTGATGTTCCGGATCGAGCCGGTCGCGACAATCTTCGTCCAGAATCTGCGAGAAACCGCTGATTGCGCGTAGCGGGGCGCGCAAATCATGCGAAACGGTATAGCTGAAAGCCTCCAGCTCCTGATTGGTGGCGAGCAGCTGCTGCATCGCCCGATCCAGTTGTCCGGTACGTTCGTTGACCTGCTGTACCAGTTGAGCGGCATGATCACGCTGAATCTGCTTGTTTTCCGCTTCGAGAATTTTCAGCCGATGTGCCAGCGCAAACGACAACAACAACACTTCCAGCCCGGCGCCAATCTGCAAGGCATAACTGGTGATGAAATTGGATGGCAGCACGTTGAAGGTTTTCAGCGCATACAACAACATGCCCGCCAGCAGACAGGTCCAGGCAAACACAAAATAGCGTGCCTGCTGCAGCCGGCAGCGCAGCCAGACAAACCAGCCACACAGGCAGATCAACACGCTCGACACCAGCCCGAACAGCGTCACACCCCGGATCAGCGGCGAATAATCCAGCACCGGCAACAAGGGCGGCACCAGCAACAGCAGCCCTTGCGATGCCCGCAACAGCGTGTTCACCCGTGGCAGGTTTTGCGCCAGCTGCAGAAACAGGCGGCTGAACTGCAACATTGCCACCAGCGACAAGGAAAGGAAAAACGGAATCGACATCTGCCCCCAGCGTGGCGATTCCGGCCACAGGTATTCAAACCCCAGGCCATTCAGGGAAAACTGGAACAGGCCGAAACAGCCCACATACAGCACGTAATAACCATAACTGGCATCACGCAGCGACAGGAACAGCAGCAGGTTGTAGGCAAACATCGCCAGCAGCAAGCCGTAGAAACCGGCAAACATCCGCTGCTGATCGGCATCGCTGATGTTAAATCGCTCTGGCTGCCACAAGGTCAGCGGCAATTGCACCGAGCTGCCCGTCTCGACACGCAAATACACATCCACCGGCTGTGCGTATGTCAGAGGCAAACGGAACATCAGGTTCGGATGCACCACCTGCCGGCTGGCAAATGGCAACGCGCGCCCGCCGGGCTCATGCGTAACACGGCCGTCGGCGCCACGCAGATACAGGTCAAAGTGATCCAGCAAGGGGTAGCTGTTTTCCAGCAACCACGCTTGCTGCGATGGATGCTGATTCAGCAGGCGGACACGAAACCACCACACAGAGCGGGAAAAACCGAAATTCGGCACCAGTTGCCGACTCGGGCTGAAGCCGGCATCTGCCGCAGCCACCTGCGTAAACGTCAGGCGGCCCGATTTGTCTTCCATCACTTGCAGATGCTGCCCCAGCAGCAGCTGCTGCGTGTCTGCCCGCAACACCACTGTTGACGGCTCAGCAGCCCACACCGGGGCGCAGCATCAGCCACAGGCATGACAACATCACCAGCCAGCGAATGGCGCTCACCCATTTATGCTGTGCGGCAGCACACATCCGATCTCCAATCACAGCCCGATTCTGCCCGGACAGGCCGCCATCAGCCCCCGGGTTTATATGTTTGATATAGCTGCAAATCTGCGGGAATTCACCCGGCGACGCCGGAGCGGACAGAGATGCACGCACAATCGGCTGCAACGCCAGGGCGGCCTCACGCGGCAAACGGCACGGCCTCCGTGTCAGGCCCGA
>JAUPTR010000187.1 GCA_030917985.1 Pseudomonadota bacterium
GCAATACAAGGACAAGGGGCTGGTGGTGCTGGGCTTTCCCTGCAACCAGTTTGGTTCGCAAGAGCCTGGGGGCAAAGAGGACATCCAGGAGTTCTGCCAGCTGAACTATGGCGTGAGTTTCCCCATGTTTGACAAGATCGACGTCAACGGCAGCAACACTCATCCGCTTTATGAATATCTGAAAAAGCAGGCAACCGGTGTGCTGGGTAGTGAATCTATCAAATGGAATTTCACCAAGTTTCTGGTCAGCCGTGAAGGCAAGGTCGTTGATCGTTTTGCGCCCACTACCAAACCTGAAGATATGGCCCGTGATATCGAGGCCTTGCTGTGAGTGACGGGCTGCGTCTGGATGAGCAGCTCTGTTTTGCCCTGTATGCAGCATCCAGAGCGGTGACGCAGACATATCAGCCGTATCTGTCGCAACTGGAGCTGACCTATCCGCAATATCTGGTGATGCTGGTGCTGTGGGAGCAGGATGGGCTCACGGTGAAAAACATCGGTGAGAAGCTGCTGCTGGACTCGGGCACGCTGACACCTCTGCTGAAGCGGCTTGAAGCGATTGGTTATGTCAGTCGCAAACGCAGCTTGCAGGACGAGCGGCAGGTTCTGGTGTATCTGTCAGAGGCCGGCAAGGCATTGCGACAGCAGGCCGTGCTCATGCGGGCGGAAATGGTCTGCCGTTTTGCTGCGCCGCTGGCAGAGGTGCAAGGTTTGCGCGAGACGTTGCGCATGCTTTTGGTGCGCTTGCAACAAGATGATGTGCCGGAATAACCGAATCACGATTGATGAAAAACTGCTAATACGTTAAAATTTCGCAGTTTTCGCACAAGTATGCGGGGTAGGCCGAAAGGTCTATCCCGCTTTTTGCAAAAGCCCTCCGGAATCGAGTATTTATTCAAATCTCGCGGCCGGACCTGGCTGGCAATCTGTGCGCTCCATCCGATCTACGTCTTACCTCAGGAGCCGCTGGTGTCTCAATTCAAGTCTGCTCTTCTCGCGTTGGCCGACGGCACGCTGTTTCATGGGGTTTCCATTGGTGCCGATGGTTCTACCATTGGTGAAGTGGTGTTCAACACCGCGATTACCGGCTATCAGGAAATCCTTACCGATCCTTCGTATTACAAACAACTGGTTACCCTGACCTATCCGCATATCGGCAGTGTCGGCGTTAACGCCGAGGACGCCGAATCGCGTCAGGTATTTGCCAGTGGCCTGATTATCCGCAACCTGCCATTGCTGGCGTCCAACTGGCGCAGCGAGCAAACGCTGCCGGATTATCTGAAAGCCAACAACGTGGTGGCGATTGCTGAAATCGATACCCGTAAACTGACCCGTATCCTGCGCGAAAAGGGTGCACAGCCGGGCTGTATCATCTCCGGCGACAATATTGACCCGGCCAAGGCCGTGGAAATGGCCAAGAGCTTTGGTTCGATGGTCGGCAAGGATCTGGCCAAGGTGGTGACAACCGACAAGGCTTACACCTGGACTACCCGGGAGTGGAAGCTGGGCCGTGGCTACACCGAACAGACCGAAGCCAAATACAACGTGGTCGCATTCGATTACGGTGTCAAACACAATATCCTGCGCATGCTGGCCGAGCGCGGCTGCAAATTGACGGTGCTGCCGGCAACCGCTACTGCCGAAGAGGCGCTGGCGCTGAATCCGGACGGTATTTTCCTGTCCAATGGTGCGGGCGATCCGGAGCCGTGTGACTACGCGATCAAGGCGATTCGCACTCTGCTGGACAAGAATCTGCCGATTTTTGGTATCTGTCTGGGGCATCAATTGCTCGGCCTGGCCAGTGGTGGCAAAACCAGCAAGATGAAATTCGGCCATCACGGCGCAAACCACCCGGTGCAGGATCTGGACAGCAAACAGGTAATGATCACCAGCCAGAACCATGGTTTCCAGGTTGACGAAGCCAGCCTGCCGGCCAATGTGCGCGTGACGCATCGTTCGCTGTTTGACGGCACGGTGCAGGGCATCGAGCTCACCGACAAGCCGGCGTACAGTTTCCAGGGTCACCCTGAAGCCAGCCCAGGCCCGCATGACGTAGCCTACCTGTTCGACAAGTTCATCAAGCTGATGGCTGAACGTAAGTAATCAAGGACCCCACATGCCAAAACGTACAGACATCAACAGTATCCTGATTATTGGCGCCGGCCCGATCGTCATCGGCCAGGCTTGCGAATTCGACTACTCTGGCGCCCAAGCCTGCAAGGCCCTGCGTGAAGAAGGTTACAAGGTCATTCTGGTCAACTCCAACCCGGCGACGATCATGACCGATCCTAATATGGCCGATGTGACCTACATCGAGCCAATCACCTGGCAGATGGTCGAGAAGATCATTGCCAAGGAGCGTCCGGATGCCATTCTGCCGACCATGGGTGGCCAGACTGCGCTGAACTGCGCGCTGGACCTGTGGCGCAATGGGGTGCTCGATAAATACAAGGTCGAGCTGATTGGTGCCACACCGGAAGCGATCGACAAAGCGGAAGACCGGGGCAAGTTCAAGCAAGCGATGGCCAAGATTGGTTTGTCGTGCCCGAAATCGATTATTGCCCATACCATGGAGCAGGCGCTGGCCGGCCAGCTGGAAGTCGGTTTCCCGACACTGATTCGCCCTTCTTTTACCATGGGCGGCTCCGGCGGCGGTATTGCCTACAACAAGGAAGAGTTCCTGGCCATTTGTGAGCGTGGCTTTGAGGCTTCGCCAACCCACGAACTGCTGATTGAGCAGTCGGTGCTGGGCTGGAAAGAGTACGAGATGGAAGTGGTGCGCGACCGCGCTGACAACTGCATCATCGTTTGCTCGATCGAAAACTTCGACGCCATGGGTGTGCATACCGGCGACTCGATCACCGTTGCCCCGGCGCAGACCTTGACCGACAAGGAATACCAGATCATGCGTAACGCCTCGCTGGCGGTGCTGCGTGAGATTGGTGTTGATACTGGCGGTTCCAATGTGCAGTTCGCGATTAATCCTGCTAATGGCGAGATGATCGTGATCGAAATGAATCCGCGTGTGTCGCGTTCGTCGGCGCTGGCTTCCAAGGCTACCGGTTTCCCGATTGCCAAGATTGCCGCCAAGCTGGCTGTGGGCTTTACGCTGGATGAGCTGAAAAACGATATCACTGGCGGCAAGACGCCAGCATCGTTCGAGCCGTCGATCGACTATGTTGTCACCAAGATCCCGAAATTTGCTTTCGAGAAATTCCCGCAGGCCAATGACCGTCTGACGACGCAAATGAAGTCGGTGGGCGAAGTGATGGCGATGGGTCGCACCTTCCAGGAGTCGTTGCAGAAGGCGCTGCGCGGTCTGGAAACCGGCATGTATGGCCTGGATGAATTTACGACCGATCTGGAGACCATTGAAACCGAACTGGCTGATCCGGGTCCTGAGCGTATCTGGTACATCGCTGATGCATTCCGTGCCGGCCTGACGCTGGAACAGGTGCATGCGTTGACCAAGATCGATGTCTGGTTCCTGATCCAGATCGAAGACATTGTGGCAGAAGAGCAGGCTTTGCGTGGCAAGCCGTAGGCAGAAATCGATGCCGCCACCATGCGCCGCCTGAAGCGCAAGGGCTTCTCGGATCGCCGTCTGGCCACCGTGCTGGGTGAGCACCAGAGCGCTGTGCGTAATCATCGCTGGCAGATGGGCGTGCGCCCGGTTTACAAGCGTGTGGATACCTGCGCGGCCGAGTTTTCGACCAACACTGCATACATGTACTCGACTTACGAGGATGAGTGCGAGTCGCAGCCGACTGACAAGAAAAAGATCATGGTACTGGGCGGTGGCCCGAACCGTATCGGCCAGGGTATTGAATTTGACTACTGCTGCGTACATGCGGCACTGGCACTGCGCGAAGACGGTTACGAGACCATTATGGTCAACTGTAACCCGGAGACCGTTTCCACTGATTACGACACCTCCGATCGTCTGTATTTCGAGCCGTTGACGCTGGAAGACGTACTGGAAATCGTCCATGTCGAGAAGCCGATTGGCGTGATCGTGCAGTACGGCGGACAGACTCCGCTGAAGCTGGCACGTCCGCTGGAAGCCAATGGCGTGCCGATCATCGGCACCAGCCCGGACATGATCGATGCCGCAGAAGACCGCGAACGTTTCCAGAAACTGTTGCAGGCGCTGGAACTGC
>JAUPTR010000188.1 GCA_030917985.1 Pseudomonadota bacterium
AATTGAAGCAGCAGGCTCGCCAGCGAGTGCTAGCCACTGATCCAATGTGGCTCAATCTGCTGCATTACAAACGTCAGCCCGTAACCGGCGCGTGGCGCAGTCTCGCTGACGATCCGGCATTTTTTAATGCGCCGCAAGGCAATATCGACCCGCAAGCGGAGCTGGATGCAACGCTGGCTGCATTTTTTTCCGGCATCGAAGAATCCGATAAAGTGCAAAGCCCGCAATGCCGCTTTGTCGCCCGTTTTCGCTGGTTACAGCAGCAGCTGGCTTTCGACCCGCAGCGGCTGCCGCAGCTCCCGTGTCAACGATATGAGGCGTGGCGAGCCGCCATGAACCCGGCCGGACTGACACTGGTGTTTCCGTCGGCCTACCTCAACAGTCCTGCATCGATGTACGGCCATACCATGTTCCGTGTGGATGCCGCAGGCCAGAACGACAGCAATCGCCTGCTGGCCTATACCATCAGCTATGCGGCAGTCGGCAATTCGGACGAAGGGTTCATGTTTGCGCTGAAAGGGCTGGCAGGGCTCTACCCCGGCGCATTTGCCAGCATGCCGTATTACCTGAAAGTGGCGGAATACAACGACATCGAAAACCGTGATGTCTGGGAATACGAGCTGAATCTGACTCAGCCAGAGGTTGAGCGGGTGTTGCAGCATGTGTGGGAGCTGGGGCCGATCCGTTTTGATTATTATTTTTTTGATGAAAACTGCGCCTATCACCTGTTATCGCTGCTGGATGTGGCCCGGCCTTCTCTGGCGCTGACCGATCGTTTTGTCTGGTATGCGATTCCTTCGGATACGGTAAGGGCTGTGGCCGAAACGCCGGGCTTGCTGAAGCGCGTCAGTTACCGGGCCAGCAATGCCAGCCGTATCGAACAACGGGCAGCACGCCTGAGCGGGCAAGAGCTGCAGCTTGCGCAACAGTTGGCAATCGGTGCAGCTTCGCCGGACGCCGCAGCGCCTTTGCCGCCGGAGCAACGTGCAGAAGTGCTGGAGCTGGCCGATTTATATCTGACTTATCTGATTCCGCGAGAGGGTCTCACCGAGGCAGAGGCTTTGCCGCGCAGCCGCAAGCTGCTGCTGGCGCGTAGCCAGGCGCCGGCAGTCGCGATTCCGGAAGTGGCTGCGCCGGCGGTACGCCCGGATCAGGGGCATTTTTCCGGCCGTGTGCATGTGGCGATGGGTAGCGATGATCGCCGGGCGATAGGCGAGCTGAGATTGCGGCCAGCCTATCATGATTTGCTGGATCCGGAGCCCGGCTTCAATCGTGGCGCTCAATTGCAGTTTTTTGACCTGGCGCTGCGCCAGGTGGAAGGGCGTGGTTTGCGCCTGCAGTCTTTCACTCCCGTGGATATTCAATCGCTGGTGCCGCGCAACAGTCTGCTTGGTGGCAAATCATGGCGGGTGCAGTTTGGCCTGAACCAGTATCGCGGCCTGTTGCAGCAGGATGAACACATGGTGGCGCAGGTATCCGGTGGGCCGGGGCTGGCATGGGACTGGCAGAGCCGCTGCATGAGTTACGCCTTTGTTGACACGCGCCTGCTGGCCGGGCATAGCCTGGATCAGGGCTACGCTGCCGGCATGGGCGGCACGGTGGGAAGCCTGCTGGATGTGACGCCGGCCTGGCGTGTGCAATTGCAGGGCGGCAGCATGCGTTTTTTTGCCGGCGATGTGCAGACCGCCTCGCGCATCGAGCTGAATCAGCGCTGGCAGTGGCAACGCAATCAGTCACTGCGGCTGGAGGCCAACTGGCGCAGCGATGCCCATGGCGAAAGAGTGGGTATACTCGCCGGCTGGAGCGGGTATTTCTGATTTTTTGCCCGATGCCCGCCTGCCGCGTTATGCCATCTGCAAATAAATTTGCCGCAATTTCTTGTTTTTTCTCGTCTGCACCTCAATATGCTGCAACCTCCCGGCCTGCACTTGATAAAAGTCAATGCGGGCAACCTCGCTAAATCCGGAGAATAGCGCCACGTTGGCAATAAGCCTTCTGCCGGTCGAAAAGCGGTGTGATCGACAGAAGGAGCCTGGCCATCTGAATCTCCGGTTGTTGTGAGTGGTAACACAATGCCCGGAGGCTGATAGGGGTTCAAATAAGAAAGGGGTGAAATGAAATGAGTTCGACGTTTACCAAGTCGACTGCTCGGAACATTTTCTACGGTGGGGCAACATTTTTCTTTCTGTTGTTTCTGGCGTTGACATTTGATTCGATGCAGGCTTTGCCCAAGCGTGACAACCGCCAAAATCTGACTGAGTCAGTGATTCGCGGCAAGCACATCTGGGAAACGCGCAACTGTATCGGTTGTCATTCGCTGCTGGGTGAAGGTGCGTATTTTGCGCCGGAGCTGGGCAATGTTTACAAGCGTTTTGGCAACAGCACCGAGGCGATCAAGGGTTTCATCAAGAGCCGCCCGGTTGATGGTATTCCTGGTCGTCGCAGCATGCCTCAGTTCAATCTGACTGAGCAGGAGCTGGAAGACATGGCTCAGTTCCTGAAGTACATGTCCGAGATCAATACCAACAACTGGCCGCCCAACGTCCAGGGTTGAGTGTTCGAGACGAAACGTACTAAAAGCGCTTAGGAGATTCTCACTATGCAATACCAATCACAGGCAGTCGCGAAGCCTTATTTCATCGCGGCAATCGGCCTCTTCCTGGGTCAGGTGCTGTTTGGCCTGATCATGGGGCTGCAATATGTCTGGGGGGACTTCCTGTTTCCGGAAATCCCGTTCAACGTGGCCCGTATGGTCCACACCAACCTGCTGA
>JAUPTR010000189.1 GCA_030917985.1 Pseudomonadota bacterium
CGATACGGTCAGCCGCCAGGGCGGTGACGAATTCGTGATTCTGCTGCAAGAGGCCGGGCAAGCAAGCGAGCTGGCCAGCTTGGCAGGCAAACTGATGCAGGAACTGACCCAGCCCTACAAACTGGAAGAACATGAATTCAGCATCTCGGCCAGCATCGGAATCGCCCTGTATCCAGATGACGGCGAAGACATCGACACACTGATCCGCAATGCCGACACGGCGATGTATCACGCCAAACAGAGTGGCCGCAGCCAGTTCCAGTTCTTTGCCGAGTCGATGAATGCCAAGGTCTCGGAAAGAGTGTTACTGGAAAACCGCCTGCGCAAGGCAATGGCGCAGGGGCATATGCAATTGCACTATCAGCCCAAGGTGGAAATTGGTAGCCAGCAGATCACTGGCGCCGAAGCGCTGTTACGCTGGGTCGACCCGGCAGAGGGCATGATCAGCCCCAGCCGTTTCATACCCGCAGCCGAAGAGTGCGGGCTGATCATCGAACTGGGCGAATGGGTGCTGCGTACCGCCTGCTTTCAAGCGCGGCAATGGCTGGATAAAGGCCTTACACAGCTGGTAGTCAGCGTCAATGTATCTGCCGTACAGTTCCGCCAGCCCAATCTGGCCGACCTGGTGGCGCGCGCGCTGAAGGACAGCGGCCTGCCCGGCGATCGGCTGGAGCTGGAATTGACCGAAGGCATGCTGATGGAACAACCGGAAGCCGCCAGCGCCGCCATGGATGCGCTGAAGCAGATGGGCGTGCGCCTGTCTCTGGACGATTTCGGCACCGGTTACTCCAGCCTTAGCTACCTGAAACGTTTCCCGTTTGATGCGCTGAAAATTGATCAGTCGTTTGTACGCGATCTGGGTAGCAATGCCGACGACGACAGCCTGGTGCGCACCATCATCCTGATGGCGAAAAACCTGAACATGCGCGCTATCGCCGAAGGCGTGGAAACCAGCACACAGCTGGATTTCCTCAGCGCGAATGAATGTGATGAATTCCAGGGTTTCCTGCGCTCGCAGGCAGTGCCCGCGAGCGAACTGGAAAAGCTGATCAGAGAATCTTGACCGCCTGACGCAGACCCGGATCTTCAGCGTGAGGACCAAGCTCAAAGCCCAGCTTGGTCATCAGCTTCAACATATTGGTATTGTTGGCAAAAATCTCGCCTTCCATGGTTGTCAGGCCATTCTGGCGCGCGGCATCGAACAACTGCTCCATCAGAATGCGCCCCAAGCCCTTGCCCTGAAAATCATCACGGATAGTCAACGCGAATTCGCAAGAATCGCGATCTGGGTTGGACGCATAACGCGCCACCCCGACAATCGCATCCTCGCCATTTTCTTCTACCACGCCGATCAAGGCCATTTCCCGCGCGTAGTCGAGCTGGGTGAAACGAACCAGCATCGCCGGCGACATTTCGCGCAGCGTGTTCATCAAACGGTTGTAACGCGTTTCATCCGACAGGCGATTGAAAAATTCGCGGTGCATGGCGGCGTCTTCCGGGCGAATCGGGCGAACCCGCATCGGCATGCCATCGCGGCACAACACTTCGTTTTCCAGATGCGACGGATAGGGGTAAATCGCCATGTGCGAATAACGGTCACGCCCTGCCTGCCAGGGGCGAACAATGATGCGCGCATCCACTGCCAGTACGCCGCTTTCATCCACCAGCACCGGGTTAATATCGATTTCCTGTACATGCGGCAGCTCGCACACCAGTTCGGAAACCCGCAGCAACAAGCTTTGCAGCGCCTCCATATTCACCGGCGGCATATTGCGGAATTCACCCAGCATCTTGGCGGCGCGGGTGCGCCGGATCATGTTCGACACCAGAAATTCATTCAGAGGCGGCAACGCCACTGAGCGATCGGCAATCACCTCAACGGCGACGCCACCTGTGCCGAATGAAATCAGCGGGCCGAATACCTTGTCGTAAACCACACCAACCATCAATTCACGGGCATTGCAGCGGCGAATCATCGGCTGCACGGTAATCCCCGACAGCCGCGCATCCGGCCGCCGGTCACGCACGCGGCTCTGGATATCAGCATAGGCCTGACGAACAGACGCGGGCGTTTCCAGATTCAGCACCACACCACCCACATCGGTTTTGTGCAGGATGTCGTGGGACTCCACTTTCAGCACCACCGGGTAGCCGATTTCGTCTGCCAGCGCCACCGCCTCGTCGGCGGACTTGGCCAGCCTGGTCACGTTGACCGGAATATGAAACTCGGCCAGCACCGCTTTGGCTTCGGTTTCTGTCAACACGGTCCGGCCCTGTGCCAGCACATGCTCGATCATCATCCGGGCCAGATCGACCCGAGGCTCCTGCTGGTGGGTCAATGGCCCCGGCACCTGCAGCAGCAACTGCTGGTTATGAAAATAGCTGGCGAGCGCATAGAACACCTCGATGGCATGCTGCGGCGTCCGGTAGTGCGTCATCTTGGCATCGTTGAACACCTTGCGCGCAGCGGCCACCTTGCCTTCACCCATCCACACCGGCAAGATTGGCTTGCCGGATTTGCCGCACAGCCCCACCAGCACCTCTGCGGTACGAATCGGGTCGGTTTTCATCTGCGGCGTAAAATTGACGACCACAGCATCCACGTTTTCATCCGCCAACACCGCTTCCACCGCCACCTGGAAACGCGCAGGATCTGCATCGCCGATAATGTCCACCGGGTTGCCATGCGACCAGTTGGAGGGCAGCACTTTATTCAGCTTCTCTATGGTTTCCGGATTCAGCCGCGCCACGTTGACATTCAGATCGGCGGCACGGTCCGCCGCCATCACGCCCGGCCCTGCGCCATTGGTGACAATTGCCAGCCGTTTTCCCTGTGTGCGGTAATTGGCCGTCAGCACCCTGGCTGCGGCAAACAGCTCTACCACGCTACGCACCCGAACCGCACCGGCACGTCGCAATGCGGCCTCAAAAGCCTCATCGCGACCCACCATTGCCCCGCTGTGAGTACGGGCGGCAATATTGGTGCCGGCAGTGCGGCCTGCCTTGATGACAATCACCGGTTTGGCGCGCGAAGCAGCACGCAGCGCACTCATGAAGTTGCGCGAATCCCGCACCCCTTCCAGATACAGCAGAATGCCGCGTGTCTGGTTATCATTCACCAGATAATCCAGCACCTCTCCCACATCCAGATCTACCGAAGCGCCCAGCGACACCACGCTGGAGAACCCGACCTGATTGCTCTTTGCCCAATCGAGGATGGTGCTGGCCAACGCCGTGGACTGGGAGACCAGGGCCACATTACCAGGCAGGATATTGGCGTCGAATGTCGACACATTGAGACCGATACGCGGCCGCATCAAACCAAACAGATTCGGCCCCAGCAGGCGTACATTCAGCTTGCGCGCAAGCTGCCCCACCTCCTGCAGCAGGCTGGCATGTTTTTCTCCGACCGTGGCCAGCCCCTGCGAAACAATCACAGCAAAGCGGATGTTTGCCTTGGCGCAATCCTTGATCACATCCGGTAAGGTTTTCGGTGGCGTGGCAATCACCGCCAGATCAACCGGCTTGCCAATATCGCAGGCCGAATGATAGGCCGGCACTTCCGCAACCTGACGATGGCGCAGATTGACAGCATAGAACTCGCCGCCAAAGCTGCTCGACAGCAGGTTCTGGAACACCATTCTGCCCAATGAATCCGCCGTATCGCTGGCGCCGTACACCACAACGGAACGCGGTGAAAACATCCGAGTCAGGTAATGCGGACCCATGATCAAACCCCTTGCAAACAAAAGCCGGGCAACGGCCGGAAACAGATCGAAACAGCGCGGAACATGCAACGAAACCGACGGCTTAGCTGACCGCCGTCTGGTCAGGCAACCATTGTGACACACGCAGATTGCAACAAATTAACGCGGGTCAACGCTTTGACAAATGGCAAACGGACGGCGTTGAGATTCAGTATAGAAGCCAGAAACAAGCCAGTTACGAGAGCTTTTTCCGTCCTTGCAGCGAGTTTGATAAAATAGCCGGTTTTCCCGCCTACTGCTCAAGAGGTCTTGGCATGCTTTCGCTCTACAACACGCTGTCGCGCCAGAAAGAAGTATTTACTCCGATCACCCCCGGCAAGGTCAATATGTATGTGTGCGGGATGACTGTGTATGACTACTGCCATCTGGGACACGCGCGGGTGATGGTGGTATTCGACATGGTACAGCGCTGGTTGCGGGCCTCGGGCTTTGAAGTGACCTATGTGCGCAACATCACCGACATTGACGACAAGATCATCAAGCGTGCTGCAGAAAATGGCGAAACTATCGGCCAGCTGACCGAGCGCTTTATTCGGGCAATGGATGAAGACGCTGCGGCACTCGGCGTGCAGAAGCCCGACCACGAACCGCGTGCCACCCAGCACGTGGAAGGGATGCTGGAGATGATCCAGCGGCTGATCAACAACGGCCTCGCCTATCCGGCGCCAAACGGTGACGTGTATTACTCGGTGCATGGTTTTGACGGCTACGGCAAGTTATCCGGCAAATCGCTTGACGACCTGCGTGCCGGCGAGCGCGTGGATATCGATACCAACAAGAAAGACCCACTGGATTTTGTATTGTGGAAAGCCTCCAAGCCCAACGAACCGGCCTGGGATTCGGCTTGGGGCAAGGGCCGCCCGGGCTGGCATATCGAATGCTCGGCAATGAGCGAACATCACTTCGGCGATCATTTCGATATTCACGGTGGCGGGCAGGACTTGCAGTTTCCGCACCACGAAAACGAAATCGCCCAGTCGGAAGGCGCGCACAACCATAAATACGTCAACTACTGGATGCACAACGGTTTCCTCAACGTCGACAACGAAAAAATGTCGAAGTCGCTGGGCAATTTCTTCACCATTCGCGAAGTGCTGGCGCAATACGATGCCGAAGTGGTGCGCTTCCTGATTCTGCGCACCCACTACCGCAGCCCGCTGAATTACTCGGACGCACACCTGGACGATGCCCGCAATGCGCTCACCCGCCTCTCCACCACGCTGAAAAACGTGGCACCGGCCACGGTTGCTATCGACTGGGCCAACAACAGCTATGCCCAGCGCGTGCAAACGGCGATGAACGATGACTTTGCCACGCCCGAAGCCATTGCCGTGCTGTTCGAACTGGCCAATGACGTCAACAAAACCCGGTCGGCCGAACTGGCTGGCTTACTGCACGCGCTGGCCGGCGTACTGGGTCTGTTGCAACGTGATCCACAAGCCTATCTGCAGGCAGGTAGCAGCGCCGATGGCCTGAGCGCGGAAGCGATTGACGACCTGATCGCACAACGTCTGGCTGCACGCAAGGCGAAAAACTGGGCCGAGTCGGATCGTATCCGCGATACGCTGACCGCTGCCGGCATCGTGCTGGAAGACGGCCCGCAGGGCACCACCTGGCGGCGCGGCTGAGATGGCACAGGACAAATACCCGGTAACCCCGGCCATCCGGGTATTGCGCCAGCACAAGATCGATTTCAGCCACCACCCATATGAATACGAGGAGCGCGGCGGCACCGCCGTCAGCGCCCGCGAACTGGGGGTGGATGAACATTGTGTGATCAAGACACTGATCATGGAAGATGAGGCAAAAAATCCGCTGATTGTACTGATGCACGGTGATCGGGAGGTTTCAACCAAAAACCTGGCACGGCACCTCGGCGTCAAAACCATCACCACCTGCACGCCCGAGGCTGCCAACCGCCATTCTGGCTACATGGTTGGCGGCACCTCGCCCTTTGGCACCCGCAAAGCAATGCCGGCATATGTTGAGGCCAGCATCCTCGACCTTGGCACCATCTACATCAACGGCGGCAAACGCGGCTATCTGGTGGGCATCCCCGCCAGCTGCCTGTCGCAGATACTCGCGGCGAAACCGGTTGACGTAGCGGTTTAATAGGCTGTTGCACAAGGCAACAAGGACCTAAAATGAATTCATTTCATGACACCAGCCACCCGCAACGCCATGCCCAATCCGCCAACACCATTCCAGGCCTCTTCCGCCCTGCAAGGGCTGTCATTCGATGACTGCCTTACACGGATCAGGGAACGTCTGGCGCACGCCAAGCCACACAAGCTACGCGGTGATCGCCTGCAAGACCTGCAAGGCAAGGCGCTGACACCGGCATCCGTTCTGGTGCCACTGGTGTATTACCCGACCCACTTGTCGGTGTTGCTGACGCAACGCACTGATCACCTGCGTAAACATCCGAGCCAGATCAGCTTCCCCGGTGGCCGGGCAGAAAGCAGCGATGCCACCCCCGAAGCAACCGCATTGCGCGAAAGCCAGGAAGAGATCGGCCTGTCAGCAGAGCAAGTTCACCTGATAGGCAGACTGCCCAACTACATCACCATCACCGGCTTTGATGTCACCCCTGTCGTCGGGCTTCTGGCACCACCACTGGCGCTGATGCCGGATGCCAATGAAGTGGCAGAGGCATTCGAAGTGCCACTGCAACTGTTCCTGCATCCGGAAAACTTCATAGAACACCAGTACGAACTGGATGGTCGAACCGGTAGCTACTACGCAGTTAACTACCAACACCGCTTCATCTGGGGGGCGACGGCAGCCATGCTGCTCAGCCTTGGTGAAAGCCTGACACATCAGCCTTTTTTAGAGTATCAACCCGAATAGTTCTGCTTTAGAATCAATATCAAGGCCTTGCTGCAACAGCAGCCAGGCATGGTCGCAAAAGCCCACTAACCGGTTTGGAATCTCATGCGCGCAGACAGATCGAATGCTTCTTTGAACTCACCTGCCCCGGTGTTGCTGCTGGGTTGTCTCACCAGCACGGCGTGGCGGAGTTTTGGTGACCTGCTGGGTTGGCAGAACCGTGTTGCCCGTCAAATGCTGACCAACATGCAACAGCAACAACAAGCTAAAACAGATGCACTGGAAGCATGGCTCAACCAACGTGCAGTGATCCTGCAGAACACACTTGAAGAAGGCGTACACGCCTCCAAGGATCTGTATATCGCAAGCGGGAATGCCCAGGCAGACTGGCTGCAGGCTTCGGAACGACTACTGACCGAAGCCAACCGCAATTTATTGCAAACCATCAAACAACTATCGCCCTGTGGCAGCCTGCCCGCAGCGGCGATGCAACCCGTGTGCTCGGCAATGACAGTTGGGAGTTGCGCTGTTGAATCGATGAGTAAAGCAACACGTCAGGTCACACATTTTGCCAGCACCAATCTGGGAAATGCAGCAGTCAATGCGGTACGCGTGGCTCGTGAAGAGCTGGCAGCACATCAACCGGGTGCAAGACAACATCATTAAACTGTTAGTTTTAAACAGATATTCAGCAACAACGCAGGACTTGTACTATATAAAGAGCAATCGTTGCAGGACAGAGCCACGACTCTAGTCAGAAGTAGCAGAATATATAAACGCCAGGTTTCGCAGTCAGTTTTGTCTGGGTGCACCAGCGAAATCAGGCCCGTTTGCGCTTTTCATGGTAAACGGATCAGCAAGAGGCGAAAAAATGAATACCGCGATCGTTATCAATCTTAATTATGAACAATGTGGTCAGGATCTGTGCACCCGCTACTGGCATCAGATCGAAGACGTGATGGAAGCTGCGGGTTTCATCAAGAACAACCGCATGTTTCTCAGCAATCTGCAGCAGGATGAAGCGTTTGAAGTGGCTCGCTGGCTGATAGGCCAGTTG
>JAUPTR010000190.1 GCA_030917985.1 Pseudomonadota bacterium
AACGATGCGGGCGTAACGAGACACCTAAAGCCCTGCGCTCTTGCAGACGCAGATGACCGTGAGCAAACGGAGTCTAAATGGCGTTTCGCACCTGCGGCATACGCTGCACCAAGGGCAAGGTCCAGCCCGGCGCCAGCACGTCGAGCACCAGATCACGGTGTTTTTTGCTCAACAGCTGATACAAGGGCTCGGCCATAACACTGTCGCCAACCCAGGCCGGGGCAACCACCAGAATAGAATACATTTCAGCTCCAAAAACAAACGGGCCGGAATCCGGCCCGTCTTACGGCTTGCATATCAACAGCGGGCAAAATCAATGGCCGTAACCAGCCGGGCCATTCAATTTATACAAGGTGCCACAATATGGGCACAGCGCCTCACCATTCTTGGCCACCGGCAAAAACACTCGTGGATGCGAGTTCCACTTGACCATGTCCGGCATCGGGCAATGCAACGGCAAGTCTTTTGCAGTCACCTCGATCACCCGAGCGGCGTTTTCCTTCAGCTGTTCAGTCATTACCACCTCACTTGACCAGAGTCAGCCAGTCCTGATGCTTCTCGGACTTGCCGGTTACACAATCAAAATACATCTGCTGCAACTGGGTTGTAATCGGACCGCGCTTACCTTCGCCAATCTGGCGATTATCCAGTTCGCGGATCGGTGTAACTTCCGCAGCAGTACCGGTGAAGAAAGCCTCATCAGCCGAATAAACCTCATCGCGAGTAATACGCTTCTCGATGATTTGCAAGCCCAGTTCGCCAGCCAGGGTAATGATGGTATCGCGCGTAATACCTTCCAGGGCAGCAGTCAGATCGGGCGTGTAGATCTTGCCTTTACGCACGATGAACACATTCTCGCCCGAACCTTCAGCGACAAAACCATCCACATCCAGCAACAAAGCTTCGTCATAGCCATCCTGCTCGGCTTCACGATTGGCGAGAATCGAGTTCATGTAATTGCCGTTGGCCTTGGCCTTGCACATGGCGACGTTGACATGGTGGCGCGAGAAGGAGGAAGTTTTAACGCGAATACCCTTCTCCAAGGCTTCCGGCCCCAGATAGGTGCCCCATGGCCACGCAGCTACAATGGCATGCGTCGACAGGGTTTTCGCGGAAATGCCCATGGCCTCCGGGCCATAGAAACACATCGGACGCAGGTAGCCGCTTTCCAGCTTGTTCTCACGTACCACATCCAGTTGCGCCTGATTCAACTGCTCCTTGGTAAAAGGCATTTTCATGCCCAGAATGTGCGCCGAACGGAACAGGCGGTCGGTATGGTCCTGCAGACGAAAGATAGCCGGCCCATGGGCGGTTTTGTAGGCACGCACACCTTCAAACACACCCATGCCATAGTGAAGGGTGTGAGTCAGAACGTGGGTGGTTGCCTCACGCCAAGGAACCATCTTACCGTCATACCAAATCAGTCCGTCGCGATCCGCCATCGACATGTTGCAATCTCCAGAGCAAGCGAAAAGCGGCTAGTTTACCGCATTTCCTGCGCTAACTCAGCTCCGCTTGTAATCATCCTGAAAACGAACGATATCGTCTTCACCCAGGTAGGGGCCTGATTGCACCTCAATGATATCGAGCGGCATGATGCCGGGATTTTCCAGGCGATGCACCGAACCCAGCGGAATGTAGGTCGACTGGTTCTCGGTCAGCAGCAGCTCCCTGTCGTCACACACTACCTTGGCAGTACCGCTGACCACTATCCAGTGTTCGGCACGATGATGATGCATCTGCAACGATAACTTGGCGCCAGGTTTAACCGAAATACGTTTCACCTGGAAGCGGCCACCGGCATCGACACCTTCGTAGCTACCCCAAGGGCGATATACGCGACGATGAAATACGCCTTCACTGCGACCGGATTGATTCAGCCGGGCGACAATATTCTTCACATCCTGAACCTTGTCCTTGTGAGCAATCATGACCGCATCGGCAGTTTCCACCACCACCACATCCGACAGCCCCAAAACGGCGACCATGCGATTTTCGGCGCGAATATAGCTATTGTTGACTCCATCGGCAAACACATCGCCGTGGCAGACATTGCCCTGCGCATCCTTGCTGCCGATGTCCCACAACGCAGTCCATGAGCCAACATCGCTCCAGCCAAAATCACCATCGACCACACTGGCAAACGCAGTGTGCTCCATCACGGCATAATCAATCGAGTCAGATGGGCACGCCTCGAAAGCTGCCTTGTCCAGACGCGTAAAATCCAGGTCATGCTGGGCTTTGTTCAACGCAGCCCGGCACGCCGACAACATATCCGGACGCAATCGCTCCAGTTCCGACAGATACTGGCTGGCGCGGAACACAAACATACCGCTGTTCCAAAGATATTCGCCACTGGCGACAAACTCACGTGCAACTTCGAGCTGCGGCTT
Organism: Pseudomonadota bacterium; assembly: GCA_030917985.1. Classification (GTDB taxonomy): domain Bacteria; phylum Pseudomonadota; class Gammaproteobacteria; order Burkholderiales; family SCOH01; genus CALMFQ01. The sequence continues at coordinate 2,394 of JAUPTR010000190.1, forward strand.
TTCGACAAAGCGCTCAACACAGGCAACAGCCTTTATCTCGGTGGGGAGCCCACGCTTGATATAACCGTATCCGGTATGCGCCTCGGTGGGGGTAATACCAAATGTGACCAACGCCCCCTGCTCTGCAGCCTGGCAGGCGGTAGCCACTGCAGCATGGAACGCCTGTCGATCGGCGATGGCATGATCTGCCGGCAAGACAAGCAAGATTGCATCCTGATGCTTGTGCACCGCCTGCAGCGCAGCCAACGCAACGGCAGGAGCGGTATTGCGACCAAAGGGTTCCAGCAGAATGGCTTCCGGCTCCTGACCGATCTGTCGCAACTGCTCTGCGACAAGGAAACGATGCTCCTCATTGCAAACAATCAAGGGCTTTTCCAGACCGTTAATGCCATGGAGGCGATTAACGGTTTCCTGGAACATGGTCTGCTCCGAGGTCAGAGGCAGAAATTGCTTGGGCAAAGCTGCGCGAGACATTGGCCACAGACGCGTGCCCGACCCTCCCGAGAGGATCACGGGTAACAAACGCATTATCAATACTCCGATTGCTTATAAACGCCAGACTGTCAGGCCTGCCTCACGCAGAGCGGCGGCGTCCATCTGGCATTTCACGTCGACAAACACGCCTCCGGCTTTTACTTTGGTCATGAAATCCGACAACGGGCGCTGTTTGAATTCTGTGTGGGCAACGGCAAGGACAATGGCTTCGGCTTGAGGCAGCTCATTCCAGGGCGTCAGTGCCAATCCATATTCATGCATGGCTTCGTCTGCTTCCGGCACTGGATCATGCACGATAACGTCAACACCATAGGCTTTGAGTTCACTGATCACATCAACCACTTTGGA
>JAUPTR010000004.1 GCA_030917985.1 Pseudomonadota bacterium
ATTACTGCTACGTTGTCGAGATTCTTTGGCAAGGCAGCCAAATAAGCGTTTGGCCAGCCCGCTGGTGCAGGGCAAACTGGATTTATAGACCGGGCTGTAGCCCAATAAGCAAGCGGCCTGCAGACTTGTCTGCAGGCCGCTCTGGTATTGCCTTGCAGGGCGGGGCTGTAATCAGGACTGGTTGCCCAGCATCTGTTGCAGCTCTCCCGATTCGTACATTTCGCGCATGATGTCCGAGCCGCCGATGAATTCGCCGTTTACATACAGTTGCGGAATGGTTGGCCAGTTGGAGAATTCCTTGATGCCCTGGCGAATGTCCGCGTTCTCCAGCACGTTGACGGAGAAGAATTTGGTCACGCCACAGGCTTTCAGCACGGCCACGGCGCTGGCGGAAAAGCCGCACTGCGGGAAGGTCGGGGTGCCTTTCATGTAGAGCGCTACCGGGTTTTCGGTGACTTGCTGCTTGATGACTGCCTGGATATCCATGGTACAACCTGCCTAAAGTTGACAAAAACGTTTGGGTATTTTACGGCTGAATTGGTTTGATGGCAATTCAGCCCGCCGGTTTTTGCCCCAGCGTAACACGTTCGATCCCCGCCAGATCAGCTACGGATGAGACTTGTTCGAAGCCCGACTGTTGCAGCAGCAGGCGACATTCCTGTGCCTGATCGTAGCCATGTTCGAACAGCAGCCAGCCTTGCGGCTGCAGGTGTTGTGTGCAGCCGGCAATGATCTGGCGGATGCAGCTCAGGCCGTCGGCAAAGTCGGTGAGTGCGCCGGGCGGCTCGAAACGCAGATCACCTTGCGCCAGGTGTTGGTCATCGGCGCGGATATACGGTGGATTGGATACGATCAGCTGGAAGGCTTCATCGGCGGCCAGTGCGCTGTACCAGTCACTCTGGCGCAAGCGCAGATTGCCGGCGCCCAGCTGGCACGCGTTGTCTTGTGCCACCGCCAGCGCAGCGGTGGAAATGTCGAGGGCCTCTACCTGCCAGCCGGGGCGCTCCAGCGCCAGTGTCACTGCAACAATGCCGCTGCCGGTGCCCAGGTCCAGCAGTTTGCCGCTGCTGGCGGGCGGCATGCGTGCCAGCGCCAGCTCGACCAGTAGTTCAGTTTCCGGGCGCGGGATCAACACGCCGGGCCGCACCTGAAAGCTGCGGCTGTAAAACTCGCGTTCACCCAGCAGATAGGCAACCGGCTCGCCTGCCGCCCGCCGTGCCAGCAATTGCTGGAAAGCTTCGATTTGTTTCTCGCTGGCATCGTCGTCGCGGTGGCTGATCAGCCAGGCGTGATTGACCTGCAGCACGTGCTGCAGCAGCAGACGGGCGTCAATCGGATCAAGCTTGCTGTTGCGCAGCAATTGTTGGTAAGTAGTCATGGCGCCGGTGGGAAAAATTTGCTCAATTTTAGGGAAAAATCCGGTGCTCGTGGGGATGAGCCGGTTATGGCTTGGCGTTTTGCTCTAACGCACTGATTTATTGTGAATATTGTTTGCCGCGATGCAAAAGTTGGTTACAATCGCGCCTCCATATATTTGCTCAGGGCTGTTGATGATCACCCGTTTCTGCTTCGTGCGCCATGGTGAAACCGACTGGAATGTGCAGCGTCGCCTGCAGGGCCATATCGATACACCGCTGAACCAGACCGGGCTGGCGCAAGCCGAAGCCACTGCCAAGGGGCTGCAGGGGCATGCGTTTGATGCCCTCTATTCCAGCGATCTGATCCGCACCCTGCAGACCGCGCGCTACGCTGCGCAGTTGCTGGATCTGCCAATCCATTTGCGCGCTGATCTGCGCGAACGCCACTACGGTGCGTTCCAGGGCCTGACCTACAGCGAGGCAGAGCGCCACTTTCCGGCAGATTATGCGCGTTTCAAGGCGCGTGAGGCGGCTTACGAGATTCTCGACGAAGGTGAATCGCTGCTGCAGCATCGGCAGCGGGTGCAGATCTGTCTGGAAGACATTGCGGTGAAACATGCCGGCGAAAGCGTGTTGATTGTCACCCACGGCGGCGTGCTGGATATTGTCTATCGCATGGCCACCGGGCTGGATGTGTCGGCACCGCGTGATTTTGGCATTCCCAATGCGGCGCTCAACTGGATCAACTTCCGCCAGGGTGAATGGCAGTTGTTGCAGTGGGCGGATCAGGCACATCTGCATGCGGCGCTCGACGAGCTGCCGTAAAACCTGAACAAGAAGCCGGCATTGCCGGTTTTTTTATTGCTGCACGGTTTGCAGGCGCAGGATGTGAAACGTCACGCCGCAGGCGATGCCGATCAGGATCAGCTTGGCCCACCACGGGTGCACCACCAGTGCGGCAGTCAGGCCGATGCTGAGCCACATGGGCAGCAGCGTCAGCAGCTTGTCGCGCCGGGTCATTGCGTGGCGCTCATGGTAGCGCTGCAGGTAGGGGCCAAACCAGCGATGGGCGTATAACCAGTCGTGCCAGCGTTGCGAGCTGCGGGCAAAGCAGAAGGCTGCCAGCAGCAGGAAAGGCGTGGTCGGCATCAGCGGCAGAAAAATACCGATGATGCCCAGCACTACGCTGAGAATGCCAACGCCAGTCAGGATCGGATGCACCAGTTTGCGCATGATTGCCGATTACAGCAGGAACAGGGTGGCCAAGCCGAGGAAGATGAAAAAGCCCATGCTGTCGGTGGTGGCGGTGAGTAATACACTGGAACCGAAGGCCGGATCGCGCCCCAGCTTGTGCATGGTCATCGGCACCATAATGCCGACCAGCGCCGCCACCTGCAGATTGAGCGCCATTGCCGCCATCATCAACAGACCAATCGACAGCTTCTTGTAGAGCAGCCAGGCAATCACACCCAGCACACTGCCCCACACCACGCCGTTGAGCAGGGCGATGCCGGATTCCTTGACGATCAGCCGGCTGGCGGTGCCGCTGGTGATTTGCCCCAGCGCCAGGCTGCGGATGATCAGGGTGGATGTCTGGGTGCCGGTGTTGCCGCCAATGCCAGACACAATCGGCATCAGCGCAGCCAGTGCCACGATCTGGGCGATGGTGCCTTCAAATGCGCCAATCACTCGCGATGCCAGGAAGGCGGTACACAGATTCAGCGCCAGCCACGGCCAGCGGTTTTGCGCCGATTTCCACACCGATGAGAACAGGTCTTCTTCTTCGCGCAAACCAGCGAGGTTGAGCACTTCCGATTCTGATTCTTCGCGGATTACGTCTACCATCATGTCCACGGTCAGACGGCCGATCAGCTTGTGCTGGCTGTCGATCACCGGCGCTGATACCAGGTCATAACGTTCGAAAGCCTGTGCTGCTTCGCCGGTATCGTCGGTGCCATAAAAGGTGACGACATCGGTGGCCATCACATCGTTAACCATGCATTCCGGGTCGGATACCAAGAGCGTTTTCAGGTGCAGCAGGCCTTTGAGGGTTTCGTCCTTGTCCACCACAAACAATTTGTCGGTGTGGTTGGGCAGTTCGTCAAAACGACGCAGATAACGCAGCACCACTTCCAGCGTTACGTCCTCGCGGATCGTCACCATCTCGAAGTCCATCACCGAACCGACCTGATCCTCGTCGTAGGACAGCGCGGATTGCAACTGCTCGCGCTCTTCCTCTTCCAGCGAGTCCATCAGCTCGTGCACCACCTCGCGCGGCAAATCCTGCGCCAGATCGGCAATTTCGTCGGCATCGAGGGTTTCGGCAGCGGCGATGATCTCGTCGCTGTCCATGGTGGCCAGCAGCGTTTCGCGCACGGCATCCGACACTTCCAGCAGGATGTCGCCTTCGCTGTCGGTTTTGACCAGCTCCCAGACCGTCAGGCGGTCTTCCAGCGGCAGTGCTTCAAGAATGTGTGCGACGTCGGCCGGGTGCAGTTGCGCCAGCTTGTTTTGCAGCTCGGTGAGGTTTTGCCGGTGTACCAGCGTTTCAACCAGTTCATGCTTGGGCATGTCCTGTTTGTGGACGAGGCCTTCTACCAGCTTGTGGCGATGCAGCAGGCGCTGAACCTGATGCAGGTTTTCCTGCAGGCTTTCCTGGGGTTTTTGTTCGGTGACGTTCATGGCGTCCTGTTACCCGTCGAACGCGGGCAAAGGCTCAGACGCCCGCGTGGTTAATCGTGTTTTCGCTTCACTGGGTGCAGCGAACGACTACTAGAGTCCATTTCTTGGAGATCCGTAAAAGCCACGCTACGGCGCGGCAAACTGGCTGAATTATACATGCTGCGTTGCGGATGACGCTGAATCTTGTGTGACAGCGGGCGCGCTGGCGGGCGCCAGACCCAGTTTGGAGGCAATCGCCGCAAACACCTGTGGATGATTCAGCAATTGCAGGTGGTTGGCTTGCGCGATTTCGGTAATGTCGTCCGCCACATCGCCGGGGGTGGCGCTGTCCAGGCGCACCAGCCCGTCGCCCACCAGCTGGCTGATCAGCCCGGCACGGCCACGGCCCATGCTGCTGCCGATAAAGTGAAAATGACTGTGCGGCGGACGCGTCGGCAAGCTGGCGTCATGTTGCGGATGGCGGGTGTGGCCATGGCGCAGATTCTGGATGCCGATGCTGCGGTCGTCGATCATGGCTGCCAGTGGTTGTGTCACCGAGAATGCGCCGAGCACCGCCGTGCCAATATGCACGGCTTTTTCCAGTGGCGCGCCCAAGTGCGGGCTGCCCAGGCAGAACAGGTGGCTCAGGTGACGCGTCCATTCCGCCTTGTGCTGCATGCCGTGTTCAATTGCCGAGCGTGAGACCAGGCCGCCCATGCTGTGGCCAATCAGTACGATCTGTTCAATCGGTTGCGGATAGGCGCGGCACAGCTTGCCCAGCATGTGTGACAACATGCGCCCGTTCAGGTTGATCTTGATGCCGGTGTTGTAACGCAGGTAAAACGGAGTGTAACCCAGTGCCTGCAATTGCTCGCCATAGGGTTTGTTGTCTTCCAGTGGCGGTTTGCGGAACATCTCCCACGCGCTTTCGTCGCAACACAGGCCGTGCACAAACACCACCAGTTTGCTGCTCAGTTGAGTGTGATGCGCCTGCAAGGCCGCCGTGCGCATGGCCAGTGGCTTGCCGTGTTGATAAAAACCCATGCGCAGGGCCAGCGGGTTGCGGTTACGCAGCAGGTAGTCGCCAAATGCACCATTGACTGCGCTTACCACCGGCGCAGGAATGGCCTTGGCCGCCAGCGGTGGATTCTGGCTGCGCGCCATGCCTGCCAGCGCCAGATCCAGTGCCTTGAATGCCACGCCGCCGACGCCCCGGACGATGCGGTAAATGCCATTGGTCACGCCATGGTGCAGCGGTCGGAAAGCTGCCGCACCCACATTCACCACCGGCGCCATCGCCAGATTGCGGAAAGTGACATCGGCAATCCGCAGGTGCATCTGCTGTACCCGCAGCGTTACCCGTTCAAAACTGGTGCCGGCCAGCGAAACCGCGCCGCGGATTTGCTGCCAGTTGTGCTGGTAAAGGGGGCGATAGGGAGAGGTGCGCATGAGAGCTCCTTTTGCTGCCAGAGTGGCCGTGGTGGGGGTGACCGCAATGAAAAATACCGGGGATGGTTAAGAAGACGCTGATTTATTGACTGCGCGGGCGAATTGCTGCGTCGCGCGGTGCTCGAAAGCTCGCCTATCTTCATGATATGTCTCGCTTTCTGCGCGCCGGGCTCCTTGCACTTCATCCCGCT
>JAUPTR010000191.1 GCA_030917985.1 Pseudomonadota bacterium
CCGGCAACGGGCGCAGACCGACGCCAGCATTGCACGCATCAGCGCAGCGATGGCCGAGCCGGGCACTACGGTGATCCCCACTCACGATTTCGAATTACAACAAACGCTGGGCTTCTTTCCCGACTGGATCAGCCCAGCCACACTGGAGAAATAGATCGTGCGTTTATCCTCAATCCTCGCCGGCGCCCTGCTGTGCCTGAGCCTGCCGGCACTGGCAGACGACAAGCTGCGTTTCAGCCTGATCCGCACCGCCACCACCAAGCCGGTGCCGCAAGCCATGGTCACCGCCAGCGGCAGCTGGTTCAGCGGCGACCCGAGCAACCATGTGGCAGTGCTGGTGGAGCATGGCCAGCAACGTTTTCTGTTTGATACCGGGCTAGGCAAGCAGGCCGAGCAGCAGTTCAAGCAGGACATGCCCTACTGGATCCGCCCGGTGATGGATTTCCAGCTCGGCAAACCGGCACGGCAACAGCTGGATGAAGCGGGTATCGAAATCCAGCAGATTTACCTGTCGCACACCCACTGGGATCATCTGAGCGGTGCGCCGGACTTCCCCGAAGCCAAAGTCTACGCCCAGGCCGAAGAGCAGCTTTACATGCGCATGGACTCGCCGCCACGGGTGCTGCCGTCACAGGCCAATGCCCCGATCCGCTGGCACCAGTTACCTCTGCCGGAGAAAACCTACGGCCCGTTCCAGCGCAGTCTGGATCTGTATGGCGACGGCAAGGTAGTGCTGGTGGCCATCCCCGGCCACACACCCGGCTCGATGGGCATGTATCTCAACGTCAGCCCGGAGCGGCGTTATCTGTTTGTTGGTGATGCCATCTGGCGCGTGCGCGAAGTGGCCGACCACAGCTACAAGGCCTGGCCGGCACGCGCGATTGTCGATCACGATTGCCAGCAGACGCGGGCAGGCATCGAAATGATCCGCCAGGCGCAAGCGCCGGGGCTGACGCTGATCCCGGCGCACGATACCGGGGTGCACGATGCACTAGGCTATTTTCCGAACTGGATAGAATAAAGAAGCAGGCCTGCAGGCCACTCTGGTATTGGTTTGCAGGCAAGGCTGCAGAGCAATGCCAGCGCGGTCTGCTGCGATGTGGATTTAAAGCGGCGGCGCGCTGTTGCTGGCGGCCGGCTTGGCCGGTGCCGTCTGGGTTGGCGCCGGCTTGGCCACCGGCTCGGGCGGATCGGGAATCCAGCCCAGCGAATTGGCCAGCAGCATCATCGACAGATACAAGGCCAGCGCAATCGGCGTAAACAGCAGGATGCCGCCGATCACATGGGTGCGCGCCACGCCGGTAGCCACCGTCAGCGCATTGATCAGCACCACCACGCTGTAAGCAGCCAGCAGCAGCGATACCGGCACACCCACATCATCCGGCAACCACGACAGCAGCGGCTCCAGCACCTGAATCCCCTGTGTCGCCGCCAGCAGTGGCAACAGGCTGCCCTCCCCCTTCCAGCGATCGCCCTGCCGCAGCCACCAGTCGAAGAAGTTGGCCATCAGCAACAGCTCCAGCCAGTTCAGCGCAACAAAAAACAGGATGCGGCCTTCCGGCTGCGCGCTGAACTGTTCCGCCATGGCGGCGCTGAACACACCCAGCAGCGTCACCAGCAGCGCCGGCTGCCACCACGGATAGCTGTAGTGCAGCAGCGGTTTGACCCGCAGCCGGATCAAGTCCAGCAAGTCTTCAACAAATTGGTTTTGCATCAGTCGAAAATCACCGTTTTTTTCGCGTATTCGAGAATCCGGCTTTCCACGTGCCAGCGCACCGCACGCGACAGCACCACTTTTTCCAGATCGCGGCCCTTCTGGATCAGGTCTTCCACCGAATCGCGGTGCGAGATGCGGATCACGTCCTGCTCGATGATCGGGCCGTCGTCCAGCACCTCGGTCACATAATGACTGGTGGCGCCAATCAGCTTCACGCCACGCTCGAAGGCGCGATGGTAAGGCTTGGCGCCTTCAAACGCCGGCAGGAAAGAGTGATGGATGTTGATCACCCGCTGCGGATAACGTTTGACGAATTCCTGCGACAACACCTGCATGTAGCGCGCCAGCACGATGAAATCGACCTGGTACTGCTCCAGCAGCGCAAACTGCTGCGCTTCGCTCTCGGCCTTGTTGTCTTTGGTGACATTGATGACGTGGAACGGAATGCCGTAAAACTCGGCCAGGCGGCGCGTGTCGTCGTGGTTGCTGATGATCAGCGGAATATCGCAGGCCAGCTCGCCGCTCTGGTGGCGATACAGCAGGTCCACCAGGCAATGATCGTATTTCGAGACAAAAATCGCCATTTTCGGGCGGTTGGCCGACAGCGCCAGTTTCCACTGCATGCCAAAACGCTCGGCAATCGGCTGAAAAGCGGCGCCAAAGGCGTCGATCGACAGCGTGAAATCGGCCAGATCCCACTCCACCCGCATCAGGAACAAGCCCTCGGCGGCATCCTGATGCTGGTCGGCGTGCAGGATATTGGCGTTGTAGGTGTAGAGGAAATTGGCAATGGCAGCGACCAGACCTTTGCGGTCCGGGCAACAAATCAGCAGGGTGGCAGTATTTTTCATCGTGTCGCAAGTCCTTGAACGGCCGTCATTCTAGCAGAAACGGCCACATCAACGGCGCGGCTCGATAGGCAAAAAACCGACACTTTGCAAGTTGCAAACTGCAAAATTTTTTGTTGCAGGCCCGCATTGCCATCACTAGAATTGGTGTTACACAAAAATAAAAACACAAGATATAGTGTTATAAACAGAATATCCACAAAACCACTCACATGAACAATCAAGGCCCGGCGCGCCTTCCGCGGGGTTTTGCACAATATGGAGAACACCAGCATGCTGAATTCCACCGCTGACACCAGCTACACCCCAAGCCAGCCGCCGCTGGCCGGCCTGGTGACCGAAACCGCCCAGCCGAGCACGGTGGCTGAATACAAAACCATCCGCCGTAATGGCAGCGTGGTGCCGTTCGAGCCGCTGAAAATCTCGGTGGCAGTCACCAAGGCGTTTCTGGCCGTCCACGGTGGACAAGGTGCCGCGTCGGCACGTGTGCGTGAACTGGTGCAACAATTGACCGATAACGTGGTGCGGGCGTTGATGCGACGCAAACCCGAGGGTGGCGCCATTCATATTGAAGAAATCCAGGATCAGGTGGAACTGGCGCTGATGCGCTCCGGCGAACACGATGTGGCGCGTGCCTATGTGTTGTACCGCGAAAAACGTACCCGTGAACGCGCCGAACGTGGTGAAAGCGACAGCCATCACGATATCGCCATCAACATCATCGACAACGGCATCAGCCAGCCGCTGGATCTGAACAAGCTGAAAGCGCTGATCAAATCCGCCTGCACCGGCCTGGAAAACGTTACCCAGCCAGAGCAGATGCTGGCCGAAACACTGAAAAATCTCTACGACGGCGTACCGGCCGAAGAAGTACGCAAATCGGCCGAGCTGTCGGCGCGTCAGTTGATCGAAAAAGACCCGGCCTACAGCTTTGTTGCCGCGCGCCTGCTGCTGAACCGTCTGCGCCGTGAAGTGCTGGGCGAAGAAGTCAGCCACGAAGACATGGCCACCCGTTACGCCGAATCGTTCCCGGCTGCGATCAAGCGCGGCGTGGAAGCCGAACTGCTCGACGAAAAACTGCTGCAATTCGATCTGGCCAAGCTGGGCGCGGCACTGAAACACGACCGTGACTACCAGTTTGGTTACCTCGGCCTGCAAACCCTGTTCGACCGCTACTTCCTGCACATCCACGGCACCCGTATCGAGCTGCCGCAGGTGTTCTTCATGCGTGTGGCCATGGGCCTGGCGCTCAACGAAATCGACCGCGAAAGCCGCGCCATCGAGTTCTACAACGTGTTGTCGACTTTCGACTTCATGTCGTCCACCCCGACCCTGTTCAACTCTGGCACCTTGCGCAGCCAGTTGTCGAGCTGCTACCTGACTACCGTTGCCGACGATCTGGACGGCATCTACGAGGCACTGAAAGAAAACGCGCTGCTGTCGAAATACGCCGGCGGCCTGGGCAACGACTGGACCCCGGTGCGTGCGCTGGGCAGCCACATCAAGGGCACCAACGGCAAATCGCAAGGCATTGTGCCGTTCCTGAAAGTGGTCAACGACACTGCCGTCGCAGTTAACCAGGGCGGCAAGCGCAAAGGCGCGGTATGTGCCTATCTGGAAAGCTGGCACGCCGACGTTGAAGAATTCCTGGAACTGCGCAAGAACACCGGTGACGATCGTCGCCGTACCCACGACATGAACACCGCCAACTGGGTGCCGGATCTGTTCATGAAACGCGTGATGGAAGGTGGCGACTGGACCCTGTTCTCGCCATCCGAAGCACCGGATCTGCACGACAAGTTCGGCACTGCGTTTGAAGAAGCCTATCTGCGCTACGAAGAAAAAGCCGCACGTGGCGAAATGCGCGTCAGCAAGAAAATCCCGGCGCTGCAACTGTGGCGCAAGATGTTGACCATGATCTTTGAAACCGGCCATCCGTGGATCACCTTCAAAGACCCGTGCAACATCCGCAGCCCGCAGCAGCATGTTGGCGTGGTTCACAGCTCGAATCTGTGCACCGAAATCACCCTCAACACCAACGACAACGAAATCGCCGTGTGTAACCTGGGTTCGGTAAATCTGGTCAACCACCTGATCAAGACCGACGACGGCGGCTACCGTCTGGATGGCGAAAAGCTGTCGCGTACCGTGAAAACCGCAATGCGCATGCTCGACAACGTGGTGGACATCAACTTCTACCCGGTGAAAAAAGCCCGCAACGCCAACCTGCGTCACCGTCCGGTGGGCATGGGTATCATGGGCTTCCAGGATTGCCTGCACCTGTTGCGTATCCCTTATGCTTCCGACGCTGCCGTAGCTTTTGCCGATCAGTCGATGGAGCAAGTGTGCTTCCAGGCTTACTGGGCATCCACCGAGCTGGCACAAGAGCGCGGCCGTTATCACAGCTATGCCGGCAGCCTGTGGGACAAGGGCATCCTGCCGCACGATTCGCTGGACCTGCTGGCACAGCAGCGCGGCGGCTATCTGGAAGTGGATCGCAGCAGCACGCTGGATTGGGACAGCCTGCGCGCCCGCATCAAGCAACACGGCATGCGTAACTCCAACTGTATTGCGATTGCACCGACCGCCACCATCGCCAACATCGTCGGCGTGGCCGCATCGATTGAGC
>JAUPTR010000192.1 GCA_030917985.1 Pseudomonadota bacterium
TATTTCTACGACCGCCAAGTGGTGGAGATCGCCAAATCGATCAAGCCATCGCATCGCGGCGAACTGGAAATCACCGACGTCAACAAGCGTTATCTGGAACAGAACCAGCTCAATGTCGTCACCATGGGGCGCGGCCATGCCTGGCTGGATACCGGAACGCACGAATCGTTGCTGGAAGCCAGCCTGTTCATCGAAACCATCGAAAAACGCCAGGGCCTGAAGGTCTGTGCACCGGAAGAAATCGCCTACCGGATGGGCTACATCGATGCCGAGCAGGTGCGTAAACTGGCTGCGCCGCTGGCGAAAACCGGTTATGGCCAGTATTTGCTGCGCATGCTGGAAGAGCGGGTTTTCTGATGAATGTTATCGATACCGCCATCCCGGGGCTGAAAATCATCGAGCCGAAAGTGTTTGGTGACGAGCGTGGCTTTTTCTACGAGAGCTTTAATGAAAAACGTCTTGCCGAGCTTGCAGGAATCGATCTGCCGTTTGTTCAGGATAACCACTCGCGTTCGGTAAAGGGTGTACTGCGGGGCCTGCATTATCAGATTCAGCACGCCCAGGGCAAGCTGGTGCGCTGTGTGGTGGGCGAGGTGCTGGATGTGGCAGTGGATATTCGGCGCAGTTCCCCCAGTTTTGGGCAGGCGGTAACGGTGAATCTGTCGGCTGACAACAAGCGCATGTTCTGGGTGCCACCCGGCTTTGCGCATGGCTTTGTCGTGTTGTCTGAGGTGGCGGAGTTTCTCTACAAGACAACGGATTACTGGTATCCGGAGTTCGAGCGCAGTATTGCGTGGAATGATCCACAGCTGGCGATTGACTGGCAATTCAGCGGTGAGCCGCAGTTGTCTGCCAAGGACATGGCTGGCGTCTTGTTGCGTGATGCCGAGGTGTTTGCATGAGCCGCCTGAAGATTTTGCTGACTGGTGCAGGCGGCCAGGTTGGCTGGGAACTGCAGCGAACCCTGGCGGTGCTGGGCGACGTGGTGGCGGTTGATCATCACCAGATGGACTTGGCCGACCCGCAGCAGATTCGTGATTGTGTGCGTGCCTGCCAGCCGTCGCTGATTGTTAATCCGGCAGCCTACACCGCGGTGGACAAGGCCGAGCAGGAGCCACAGCTGGCGCATGCCATCAATGCGCTGGCGCCGCAGATTCTGGCTGAGGAGGCAAAACGCCTGGGATGCGGCATCATTCATTACTCCACCGACTATGTTTACGATGGTAGCAAGAGCACGCCCTATGTCGAGACTGATGCTACCAATCCATTGAATGTCTACGGTGCCTCAAAGCTGGCCGGCGATCTGGCGGTGGCAGAGTCCGGTGCGGATTATCTGGTCTTGCGTACCAGTTGGGTTTACGGGGCGCGTGGCGCGAATTTTCTGCGCACTATTCTGCGCCTGGCTGCCGAGCGTGAAGAGTTGAAAATTGTTGCCGACCAGATGGGGGCGCCGACGTGGAGCCGCATGATTGCAGAAGCCACTGCCGCCATCGTTGCCCAGTGTTACGCTGCAAAACAGACAGGATTGGCCTCGGTCAAGGGGGTGTATCACCTGACCAACGCTGGCCAGACGTCTTGGCATGGCTTTACCGAAGCCATTCTGGCATTGACGGCCGAACTTGCGTCGAGCCAGGGGCGTAAGCTACAGCGGGTATTGCCGATTCCAAGCAGCGAATACCCTTTGCCGGCAAAGCGTACCCAATATTCCGTGTTGTCAAACGACAAGCTGGCAGCTGCTTTCGGGATTGTGCTGCCTGACTGGCAGACATCGCTGGCGGCAGTGGTTGAATCTGTAAACTGAGGATGGGTGCCAGGCATAATCATGGCGATTACCGAAAAACAGATCGTACGCGTCATTCCGTCGCGGCTGGCGTCTTTTCCTCCGGAACAGTCACGTTTTCTTGATCGCCGCAAGGGCATGGTTGAAGAGATCTATGTGCCTTTCGGCGAGCGCAAGGCCAAGGCGCGTGTGCGCTGGTTTCCCAAGGGGGTCAACGATCGTGAGCGGGAAATGACCCTGTTGCTCGAAGACCTGGAGCTGGCTGCCTGACTGGTCTATGTTGTTGATTATCCTGTTGATAGCGAAGGGTATTGTGTGTACCCTTCGCCGCTTCCGTTTTACCCTTCAGTGTTGATTTTTCCATGGCCAAAAAGATTTTCATCAAGACTTTCGGTTGCCAGATGAACGAGTACGACTCGGACAAGATGGTGGACGTCATGCATGCAACAGAAGGCATGATCAGGACCGACAACCCTGAAGAGGCTGACGTTATCCTGTTTAATACGTGTTCTGTGCGAGAAAAGGCTCAGGAAAAGGTCTTCTCCGATCTGGGTCGGGTGTGGCCGCTGAAGCAGCAAAACCCCGATCTGGTGATTGGTGTAGGGGGGTGTGTCGCCAGCCAGGAGGGTGAAACCATTGTCAAGCGTGCGCCCTACGTTGATGTGGTGTTTGGCCCGCAAACCCTGCATCGCCTGCCGCAATTGATTGCCGAGCGCAAGGCCAGTGGCGTTTCGCAGGTGGATATCTCGTTCCCCGAAGTGGAAAAATTCGACGCCTTGCCGCCGGCTCGGGTGGACGGTGGCGCTGCCTTTGTCTCCATCATGGAAGGCTGTTCCAAATATTGCAGCTTTTGTGTGGTGCCTTACACCCGCGGCGAAGAAATTTCGCGCCCATTCGAGGATGTGTTGACTGAAATCGCCGGACTGGTGGCGCAAGGGGTCAAGGAGATTACCCTGCTGGGGCAAAACGTGAATGCCTACCGGGGCTTGATGGCCGATGGCGATGTTGCCGACTTTGCCTTGTTGCTGGAGGTGGTGCACGAAATCCCCGGCGTTGAGCGCATTCGTTACACCACCAGCCACCCGAAAGAAATGACGCAGCGCTTGATCGATTGTCATGCCAATTTGCCGAAGCTGGTATCGCATCTGCATTTGCCGGTGCAGGCAGGCTCGGACCGTGTGTTGATGAATATGAAGCGCGGCTACACTGCGCTTGAATACAAGGCGATTATTCGCAAGCTGCGTGCTGCCCGGCCGGATATCTGTATCAGTTCCGATTTTATCATCGGCTTTCCGGGTGAAACCGACGCAGACTTTGAAGCGACAATGAAGCTGATCGAAGATGTGGGTTTCGATGATTCATTTTCTTTCGTCTACAGCCGCCGTCCCGGCAC
>JAUPTR010000193.1 GCA_030917985.1 Pseudomonadota bacterium
GGCGAATTTGAAGATAACGCCTTACTGATGACCTTTGGCCGCGCCGGGCGCGGGCTGTTTCCCGCAGCATCAGCGCTGGCACCAACAGTGGCTGAACAATACGAGGCCATCCCGGTGGGTGAAATTGCAGCAGTGCGCGAGCATTTTTACGCCATTTCCACCGAACGCCGCATCAGCCACCCGGCTGTCGAGGCGATCTGCCAGCCGAACACGCCCGGCTTGGGCGATCACATGGAATAACCAATTCCAATCAAAACCATCATGCAAATTGGCAACTCCCGTAGCCAATTGATCCTTGTTGCCAGGCCACTCGTCATTATCTGAAAAAAGCCGCGCACTTTTCTCGGCAAAGTGGCAAAACTGCCTTATAAAAAGAATAGCCATTCCGCCAACAGGCGGGCCCGCATCAGCGGAACGATCAATAACAGGGCGATGACACACCAAGGACACACGGTAATGATGAAAAAATGGATCATGGCAGTGCTGCTGGCATTCAGCTGCGGCGGGGCATTGGCGGTCGAGGTGGCCGGCGTGCAACTGGAAGAAGCCATCAAGGTTGGCGGCAAGGATTTAAACCTGAATGGCACTGGAGTGCGCAGCGCCATGTCGGTCAAGATATACGTGGCAGGGCTGTATCTGCGCGAGAAAAACAAGGATGCCGATGCGGTGATCGCATCAAAAGACCCGAAACGCCTGGTGCTGGTGTTCAAGCGCAACCTCAAATCCAGCATTGTGCTGGCCGCCTTTCGTGACGGCATCCGGCTGAATGCCGACCCGGCCGATCTGGAAAAGCTGGCGCCGCGCATTAGTCAACTGGAGCGGGCACTGAACGCGCTGGAAGAGGCGAGGAGTGGCGACAAGCTGGCGCTGGATTTTCCGATGGATGGCTCGGTCGACATCATTTACAACGACAAGCTGGTAGAATCCATCCCCGGTCCGGACATGGGTTCGGCCATGCTCAAAATCTGGCTAGGCTACGTGCCGGTTGCCGATGACCTGAAAAACGGCCTGCTGGCAGGCGCCAGCCATGGGCCCAAGGCCCCCAAGCGGTCTTCCGCCTTTGATTCGATTTTTGATGGATTCTCACCGTAATAGCCATATTCAAACCGTAGCCATCATCGGCGGCGGCCCGGCCGGCCTGATGGCAGCCGAAATCATCAGCCAGCACGGCTATCGCGTTGACATCTACGATGCCATGCCCTCAGTGGGGCGCAAGTTCCTGCTGGCGGGCGTGGGCGGCATGAACATCACCCATTCCGAACCCCTGCCCGCTTTCATTCGCCGCTATGGCGATCGTGCCGCGCAGATCGAGCCACTGTTGCGTGCCCTGCCTCCCGATGCACTGCGTGAGTGGATTCACGGACTGGGCATCGACACCTTTGTCGGCACATCCGGGCGTGTTTTTCCCACGCAAATGAAGGCCGCCCCCTTGTTGCGTGCCTGGCTGCACCGGCTGCGCGAGGCAGGCGTGCAGCTGCATGTACGGCATCGCTGGCTGGGGTTTGGCAACGCTGACGCGCTGCGGCTGCAAACACCGGCTGGCGACATCAGCCCGCAACCGGATGCGGTAGTGCTCGCGCTGGGCGGCGGCAGCTGGGCAAAGCTGGGCTCGGATGGCGCATGGGTGCCGCTGTTGCAGCAGCGTGGCGTTAGCGTGGCGCCGCTGCAAGCGGCCAACTGCGGCTTCGAGCGAGCCTGGAGCGAGATGTTCCGGCAGCGTTTTGCCGGTGAGCCACTAAAAACCGTAGCACTGTCGCTCACCGACGCCGAAGGTCAGCACGAATACAAACGCGGCGAGTGTGTTGTTACCGGGCATGGCGTGGAAGGCAGCCTGATTTATGCCTTTTCGGCACGTATCCGCGAACTGATCAGGCGCAACGGCAGCGCCACCGTCCTGCTCGATTTGTTGCCCGACCGGGATGCCACCAAAGTGCTCGAAGAACTGGCCCGCCCACGTGGCTCGCGCTCCATCTCCAGCCATCTGCAAAGCCGGCTGGGGTTAAAAGGTGTAAAGGCCAGCTTGCTGCGCGAACTGCTCGATGCCGACAGTTTTGCCGACCCGGCACGGCTGGCGGCGGCAATCAAGGCCTTACCGCTGACGCTGCACGCAGCACGGCCAATCGACGAAGCCATCAGCAGCGCTGGCGGAGTATCGTTTGAGGCGCTGGACAGCAAGTTGATGTTGAAACAACTGCCGGGCATTTTCTGTGCCGGAGAAATGCTCGACTGGGAAGCGCCAACCGGCGGCTATCTGCTGACTGCATGTTTTGCCAGCGGCAAAGTCGCGGGGCAAGGCGTGGTTGACTGGCTGCAACAGGCACGGCGAATGCAGCCGACCTGAAGCACAAGATATTCAGTCAATCCACGACAGACAGTCTTATCTTGTAAAAACAACAATTTATTTCATATCGCACCGGTAAATCTGCGACAATGTGCGGCTGTTTTTGCCGCATGAAAACCATGATTCCAGCTACCACCACCAAGCCTGTTTTTTCCTACCCGATCGGCACGCCACGCAAACCGGCGCCTTTCCTGCCGATGTCTCGCGCCGAAATGGACAAGCTCGGCTGGGACGAATGCGACATCATCCTGGTAACCGGCGATGCCTATCTCGACCACCCGAGCTTCGGCATGTCGTTGATCGGGCGATTACTGGAATCGCAGGGTTTCCGCGTCGGCATCATCAGCCAGCCAGACTGGTTGTCGGCCGAGCCGTTCCGCGCGCTGGGCCGACCACGGCTGTTCTTCGGCGTCACCGCCGGCAATATGGATTCGATGATCAACCGCTATACCGCGGAGAAGAAGCCGCGCAGCGATGATGCCTACACCCCCGGTGCTGTCGCCGGCAAGCGCCCGGATCGCGCCACTGCGGTGTATTCGCAGCGCTGCCGCGAGGCCTACCCTGGCGTGGATGTGATGATCGGCAGCATCGAAGCCTCGCTGCGCCGCATCGCGCAATACGACTACTGGAGCGACAAGATACGCCAGTCGGCACTGATTTATTCCAAGGCCGACATCCTGCTGTTTGGCAATGCCGAGCGTGCGCTGGTGGAAATCGCCCACCGCGCCAATGCCGGAGAACGCCTGGCGCAAATTCGTGATGTACGCGGCACGGCATTTCTGGTGCCACGCGGCTGGAAGCCAAGCGAAGAATGGCAGGAAATGGATTCGAGCACGGTCGACATGCCCGGCCGTGTCGATCCCCATCCCGATCCGTATGCGATGGAGCCGAACCAGCCGGCACCGCGTGCTGACGGCGCGCAGGTGGTGCGCATCATCCCGGCCGCCGAACGGGTGGCCGCGCGCAAGGCGCAACGCGCCAAAACCGTTATCCGTATTCCATCATATGAAGACGTGGTACGCGACCCGGTGTTGTATGCCCACGCCAGCCGCACGCTGCATCTGGAATCCAACCCCGGCAACGCCCGCGCGCTGGTGCAGGGCCACGGCGACCGCGATGTATGGCTGAACCCGCCACCGGTGCCGCTCACCACCGAGGAAATGGATTTCATCTACGGCCAGTATTTTGCCCGCAACCCGCACCCAAGTTACGGCGATGCGCGTATTCCGGCGTGGGACATGATCAAGTTTTCGATCAACATCATGCGCGGCTGTTTTGGCGGCTGCACTTTCTGTTCGATCACCGAACACGAAGGCCGCATCATCCAGAGCCGTTCGCACGAATCAATCGTGCACGAGATCGAGGAAATCCGCGACAAAACCAAGGGCTTCACCGGTCACATCACCGATCTCGGCGGGCCAACGGCGAATATGTACCGGCTGGCGTGCAAAGACCCGAAAATCGAATCGTCGTGCCGCCGACTGTCGTGTGTGTATCCCGGCATCTGCGAGAACATGCAGACCGATCACTCATCGCTGATCGAGCTATACCGCAAGGCCCGCGCCGTGCCGGGGGTAAAGCGCGTCAGTATTGGCTCGGGGGTGCGTTACGATCTGGCGGTCGAGTCGCCGGAATACATCAAGGAGCTGGTAACACACCACGTCAGCGGCTACCTGAAAATCGCACCGGAACACACCGAAGAAGGCCCGCTGTCGAAAATGATGAAGCCGGGCATCGACAGCTTCGAGCGCTTCAAGCAGCTATTCGAGAAGTTTTCGGCGCAGGCGGGCAAAAAGCAGTACCTGATCCCCTACTTCATCGCCGCCCACCCTGGCACGACCGATGAAGACATGCTGAATCTGGCATTGTGGCTGAAAGCCAACAACTTCAAGCCGGATCAGGTACAGGCATTTACGCCGACGCCGATGGCGATGGCCACCACCATGTGGCACACCAGACGCAACCCGCTGCGCAAGGTGTCCAAGGATTCGGAACAGGTAGATGCAGTGCGCGAAGCCAAGCGCCGCACGCTGCACAAGGCTTTTCTGCGGTATCACGATCCGGAAAACTGGGCGCTGCTGCGCGAGGCGCTGCTGAAAATGGGCCGGCGCGACCTGATTGGCATGGCGCCGCACCATCTGGTGCCGCCGCTGCAGGCGATTGAGCGAAAGCCTCATGCCAAGCCACAAGCCAAGCCTGGCGCGGCTTCCAGAGCAGGCCTGCAGCCCGCATCCAGAGCGCCACGCAGCCCTGCTGGCAAACCTGCAACACGTGGCCCGGCAACAAAAATGAATAAAGCGAAACACTGATGGCAGAAAAATACGATATCCGTCCCGGCCAGTCGGTCGAGCTACTGCAAGAGCTGCATATCCTCACCCGCGACGGCAAACTGAACCAGGACAGCCGCCGCAAGCTGAAGCAGGTTTACCACCTCTACAACTTCATCGAGCCGCTGCTGCAGGAGCTGAAGCAGTCCAAATCCATTCCGCTGGATAAGGCGGCCGAGGCGCGAACGAAGGGCGCAGGCAGTACGAGTAGTACGACCAGCCCTGAGGACAAAGCATCGGCCGGCTTAGGCAGCGGAATCAGCCTGGTTGATCACGGTGCTGGCAAGTCCTACCTGGGTTTTATCCTCTACGACCTTTTCTTTAAATCGCTGGCCGATCAGTCGCAAATCTACGGCATCGAAACCCGCGAAGAGCTGGTGCAGCGCTCCACCGCACTGGCACAGCGGCTGGGCTTTCCCGGCATGTCCTTCCTCAACCTGAGCGTGGCCGAATCGACGCAATCGACGCAACTGCCGGCGCAAATCGACATCGTCACCGCGCTGCACGCCTGCAACACCGCCACCGACGACGCCATCCACTTCGCGCTGCAGAAACAGGCCAAATTCATGGTGCTGGTGCCGTGTTGCCAGGCGGAAGTGGCCGCAGTGCTGCGGCAGAACAAGGCACGCATGCTGGCCAACCCGATGAGCGAATTGTGGCGCCACCCGATCCACACCCGCGAATTCGGCAGCCACGTCACCAACGTGCTGCGCTGCCTGCAACTGCAGGCGCATGGCTACGAAGTCAACGTGACCGAGCTGGTGGGTTGGGAGCACTCGATGAAAAACGAGCTGATCATTGCCCGCTTCAAGAACCTGCCACGGCGCAAACACGCCGAACGGCTGCAGCAGCTGTTGCAGGAGCTGGGGCTGGAAGAACTGAGCGGGCGGTTTTTTAGCGCCGGCCAGAATCAGGCAGGGGCGGCGATTTCCTCGTAGCGATACAAGGCAAAATCGTTGCCCGCCAGCCAGAACTCGGCAACACGAAGCGTTTTCTCCTGCTTGTCGCTGACCAGCACATATTGCTTGCCTGCCGTCAGCGTCGGCCCGGACAACAACAGCGCCGGCTGCTTCTGCTCGCCGCAGACCGGCAACAGCAGGGCCGGCTGGCGCTGCTGGCTGTCGTCAACAATGCTGGCGGCGTGTGCGCTGTCGGTCAGCAGCTCCACACCAACAAAACGCCGCCCTTCCAGCTCGGCACTGGTTCGACGGATGATGCCCAGCGCCCAGCCGTCACGCCGCTCCTGATACAGTGCAATCAGCCCGCCAACACGCGTGTGCTGATAATCGGCCTGAAACAGCAAACCCACACCGCGGCTGCTGATATTGAACAAGGCGGCTTCACACACCAGACCGTCGGCCACCGGTTTCTTTTTTACCGGCTGCGCCAGCAAGCCACGAATACGCAGCGTATCGCAACACACCCAGAGGCTGGCCTGCATCGCCTCACGCGGCTCGCTGCGGCTGCGGGTTCGGCCCAGCCAGCAGGGGCGAATGGCATCGATCAATGCCAGCGTTTCCACCGCCGTCTGCCCCGGCAATGGCTTGAGCAGGTTTTCCAGCGGCACGGCAGTACCCAGCTGATTGCGCCAGTGCCCGGTCAGCGCATCCAGTTCGTCAAAGCCGAGAAACAAGGCGCGCATATCGTCATCGGCACGCTCCCAGCCTTCCAGCCGATCCGGCCGGCCTTGCGACAGCAGCGACACCACAAACGGCGCCTCAGGCAAGAACACCGGCGACAACATCACCTTGCCCGCCAGCAGGCCCAATAGCTGCTCAACCAGCAGCGCCTGCCGCAAATCCAGCGGCAATGGCAGCACCATGCTCAGCAACGCCAGCCGCCCCAACTGCAGGCCGATTTCCGCATCCAGCAAGCTCAGATCAATGCGGAAATCGCTGCCACTTTCATTCTTGCGGCAAAACGGGCCAATGATCTGGCGCCAGTTCAGCACATCGGCAGTGCCGCTGCACAAACGCTGGAAAAAACAGGCATGGCCGGCCCAGCGCAAAAACAGCGCCATCTGCTCGCGATCTGCCCCGCCCTTGCGCACCACCTCGCTCAGCTGATAATAAAACGCGTTGATAAACTGCTGACCCTGGCGCAGCAACAGGCCAATCCGCGCGGCACCCGGCTCGGTTTCCGCCAGCGCCTGCTTCAACTGTTGCACCACATCCTGCGCCGCCGGATCAAGTACAGCCAGCAAACGTGCCTGCTCGGCCACACTGTCGAGCTTGGCCACGCCATCCTGCAAGGCAGCCGACAATTGCTCGATCACCGGCAACACACCCGCACCCTTGATCTGATCCAGCGTGCGTTTGGCCTGGCGCAGCGGATGATCGCGCGATGCCAGAGGGCGAAACAGATCAAGCATGGGTAGCTCCGTAGCGGTGGGTAGATGCATTAGTTGTAGCTGCTGCCACGCCGCTTGGCGACCCACCTCGCAGCGTCTGCAGACGCTCACGGCATGGGCGCCGCCAGCAGGCTGGCCAGATTCACCAGCAGATGCACCAGCATGGCCGGGCCAAGGCCGCCGCTGCGCTCGTAAAGCCACGTCATCAGGCTGCCGAAAACCAGCATGCTGCAGACCCAGACAACGCCTGCCACCGACAGCTCGGGCCAGATGTAGTAGTAATGGACAGCGTGACGCAGGCCGAAGGCTGCAACTGAAATACCCCACGCGGCGGCCAGCGGAAGATGCTGCTTGAGGCTGGTGTAGACGTAGCCACGGTAGAACAGCTCTTCGGCAACCGGCGCCCACAGCAGCACAAACAGGCCAAAAATGCCCATCGCCGCCAGCAGCGAAATCTGCTGCCGCACCGACACCGTCTGGATCAACAGATTGGTGGCGCCGCTGATCGAATAAAACGGTTGTGCCAGCCCCAGATGCGCCAGCAAGCTGTCATAAGCGATGGTAAAGATGCCGGAGTCGATGCTGATGGCCAGCACTGCCACCATTGCAGTCAGCCGCCACAGCGGCTTGCCTGAAAGCCGCGTGGCACGGATGGGCACTGAGCCCAGCCACAGCGGAATCAGCAATGCCAGCAAGCCATAAAAGATGAAATACGGCGACCATGGCACAGCGGTGGTTTCGACCCGGCACAACACAGTCAGCAATACCACCACCAGCAACACGCCCGGCAGCGAGGTCAAAGCGGCACGAATACGGGAAAATGGCGGTGTCGCAGCGAGTGCAGCAGTCATGGGCGGGCTTTCTGGCGAGGGAAACGATACGAAAAAATAACGACGTTATATTTCAGTACAATTTTAAAACATCCCGCCAGCCAGCGTCACTGGCTATTTGCCCAGTTTGCGCCTTACGGTGATCGACTCACCGCCCACACCCCAGTTGTCGGTATCGACTTCATCAATCACCACCACCGTGGTCGCCGGATTTTTGTTCAGCACATCCACCAGCAACTGGGTCACGCCTTGGATCAGTTGCGCTTTCTGTTCGGCGGTGGCGCCTTCGCGGGTGATTTTGATGTTTACGTACGGCATGGCTGTTGCTCCTCATGTTTGACGAAAAAACCGGTTGCAGCCTTGCGCTGCAGCAGCGTCGATGCGATCAGGCAAATGGCGCCGAGCAGTAGCACCACGGTGGCAATCTGCAGCGCCAGGCCAATCGCGTTGGGGCGGGCTGCCAGCGCAGCAGTAATCAGCGGGCCGATGATCTGTGCCAGACCATAGGCGGAAGTCATCACGCCAACAGTGCGGCTGCCGCCGTGTGGATCGTGTTTGCGTGCCAGCAGCATTGCCATCACCACAATGCCGAGAAAGGTGCCGCCGAGCAGCAGCGCGCTGGCACTGGCGCCAAAACGATCCGGCCACCACAGCGGCGCCATCACGCCAATCGCCTGCAAGCCATAAGCAGCCAGCAGCGCCGGCACCTCGCCCCAGCGCTGCGCCGCCCAGCTCCAGAACAGGCTCGACGGAATCACCGCCAGACCGAGAATCACCCAGCTCCAGGCAGCAAAGCCGCCCATGCCCGGCGTGGCACGGATGATGGCCGGCAGAAAGGTCATGCTGACGATATAGCCCAGCCCGGCGCAGCCATAACCGGCCACCACCAGCAGATAAGCGGGGGTACGCACGGCTGGCGCGGGTTTGGCACTGGCCGCTTGCGGCGTGGCGGCCTGCAATTGCCATGCGGGGTGCA
>JAUPTR010000194.1 GCA_030917985.1 Pseudomonadota bacterium
AGGCGAGCTTTCGAGCACCGCGCGAGTGCAACCGAGCTTGGCAAGCAAAGCTTGCTTAGCGAATTGCCTGCCTGTGGTACGCAGCAATTCGCCCGCGCAGCCAATAAATCAGCGCTTCCCTGGGGCCTGTTGAAGTATTTTACGACTGTGTTTGATGTAGTTCATTTTAAAAACAAGGAGTAAAGCACGCTGTGCAGTGATCTTTCCCATCAAGGGGCAGGCTACCCTAAAGCTGCGACAGCAGTTTGCCGCTCTGCGGCCGTATCTTGCCAACCCAGCTCGCCAGCCGCATTGGCGAACTGCTGCTGTGTTGATGTTAGGCCAAGGCTGCGCTTTGCTAAAATTCGGGGGCAGGGGACTGTGGGTTGGCGAGGCGCTTATATATCCATTGCGCCAGTGGACACAATTGGAAGCTGCTAAACCACATTGGTTTCCCCTGCCTGCCCCGTTTGTACCTGCCGCCGATGCCACCTGAACACTGCCCGATCCAGCGCATCCTGCAGCGTTTCCGGTACGTCCACAAAGCGCACTACCCAATATTCGCCCTGTTGCCCGTCCAGCCTGGCTTTCAGTTGCAATGGCTGGGGGATGCGGCTGTCGATGAATAGTTGCAGGTGTAATTCACTTGCCGGTGGTGGGGTGGTGCAGCGCCAGGCGAGTGCTTGCGCTGACAGCAATACGTTTTGCTGCGGTGGCAGGGGGGCGTTGGCATTGAGCAATTGCCCGAGCATCTGCAGGCCGAGGTCGATTTTGGCTTCCAGCCGTTGCAGCTGCGGGCTGTCGGGGTTGTCGGCGTGCAGGTCGGCGCCGGGCTTATCCAGCGCGGCGAGTCCGTTGAGCAGGGTGAGGTTGGCCAAATCGCGGCTGGCTTGCTGTGTGGCATCGTGGCTGACCCATTCCGCCATTTGCAGCGGCAGGGTCAGTGTCACGGATACTGAGCCCAGATCGGGGCGCATGGCCTAGCCGCGGATGTTGGATTCGCGCGGGAAGCGGCTCAGCTCGACAAACGGCTGCGGCTGCCAGCCCGGCTGGCGGTGTTCGGCCACCACATTGGTGAACACGCCGCCACGCACGTAAAACTTGGCGGTAACGCGCATGAATTTCGGCTGGGTGACGGCAACCAGATCGTCGAGAATCTTGTTGGTGACGGCCTCGTGGAACGCACCTTCATCGCGGTACGACCACATATAGAGCTTGAGGCTTTTCAGCTCGACGCACTGCTGATCCGGGATGTAATCCAGATAGATCACGGCAAAATCCGGCTGGCCGGTTTTCGGGCACAGGCAGGTGAACTCGGGGATTTCCATGTGGATGTGGAAATCGCGGTTCGGGTTCGGATTCGGGAAAGTTTCGAGAGCTTTGCTTGGCTGTGCGGTCATGATGGCGAAAAAGCGGCTAAAACCAGCATTTTACCCGATTCGGCGCTAAAATCGCGTTTCCATCCTGAACCCTTTGCTTTGCTGCCATTGTGCGCCTGACTCAAGCCAAACTCGCCGGTTTCAAATCCTTTGTTGATCCGACCTCGATCCCGGTGCCGGGCCAGCTGGTGGCGGTGGTGGGGCCCAACGGCTGCGGCAAGTCGAATGTGATCGATGCAGTGCGCTGGGTGCTGGGCGAATCGTCGGCGCGGCAATTGCGCGGCGAATCGATGCAGGACGTGATTTTCAACGGCTCGGATCAGCGCAAGCCGGTTAGCCGGGCGGCGGTGGAGCTGCTGTTCGACAACAGCCTCGGCCGCGCTGCCGGCCAGTGGTCGCAATACGCCGAAATCTCGATCAAACGCGTGCTCACACGCCAGGGCGAATCGTCTTATTACATCAACAACATCCAGTGCCGGCGGCGTGATATTGCCGATCTGTTTCTCGGCACCGGCGTGGGCACGCGCGGTTATGCGGTGATCGAGCAGGGGATGATCTCGCGCATTATCGAGGCGCGCCCGGAAGAGCTGCGGGTGTTTCTCGAAGAAGCGGCCGGGGTGTCGAAATACAAAGAGCGGCGCAAGGAAACCGAAAGCCGCATCCGCGATACCCGCGACAACCTGCTGCGGGTGGACGATATTCTCCGCGAGCTGGAAGGCCAGCTGGAAAAGCTTGCCGCGCAGGCCGAAGTGGCCAGCCGTTATCAGCAGCTGCAGGGGCAATTGGCGCATACACAAAACCTGCTGGCCCTGCTGCGGCAGCAGGATGCAGAGCGCGAGCAGCAAAAGCTGGAGCGCGATATTGCCGCCAACGTCAATCAGCTGGAAAGCGCACTCGCCGGCCTGCGCGAGCTGGAAATGCAGATCGAGGCGCAACGCGGGCAGCATTTTGCCGCCACCGACCAGCTGCAGCGGCAGCAGGGCGAATTGTATGAAGCCAATGCCGAGGTGGCGCGGCTGGAGCAACAGCAGCTGCATCTGCAGGACAGCCGCAACCGTATCAACCATGCCTTGACGCAACACCGCCAGCAATCGCAGCAATTGCAACAGCAGCTGGATCACAACAGCTCGCAGCAACAACACTGGCAGATGCAGCAACAACAGGCCAGTGAGCGCAGCCAGCAAGGGCAGCAGGCGCTGGAACAGGCGGCGCAGGTTTTGCCGCAACTGGAACAGGCCCACCGCGAGCTGCAGCAGGCAAGCCACGGCCTGCAGCAGCAACTGGCCGATTCCCTGCAGGCGCGCGAGCGGGTGCGTGCCAATCGCCAGCATGCGCTGCGCCTGCAACAACAGCTGGAGCAACGTTGCCAGCGTTTGCAGCAAGAGCAGGCCAGCCTCGGCCAGGTGGACGCGGCAGCGCTGGAAGAACTGCAATGGCAGCTGGAAGACCTGCAACAACAAAAACTGGAACTGGAGCAGCAGCAAAGCGAGCAACAAGTCGCCTTGCCACAACTGGAACAAACCCGGCGCGATGCCAGCCAGCAGGCGCAAAGCCTGCAACAACAAGTGCTGCGGCTGGAAGCGCAGCAGGCAGCCTTGCAGCAGCTGCAGCAACGCACCGGCCATGGCCAGCACCTGCGGGCTTGGCTGGCGCAACACGGGCTGCATCAACACATGCCGTTGTGGCAACAGCTGCAGGTGCAAGCCGGCTGGGAAACCGCCGTGGAAGCCGTGCTGCGCGACATGCTGCAAGCCCTGCCAGAGCCGGCCGACTTGGCGCCATTGCTGGCCGATGCTGTGCCCGCGCGGCTTGGCCTGTATTCGCAGCAGGCCTGCGAAGGAAGTGCCGATTTATTTGGCGAGCGGGATGAAGTGCAAGGAGCCCGGCGCGCAGAGCTCTGCATGGCCATTCCACTAGGCGGCAAGCCGCCAAGTGGCTGGTCAAGCGAGACATATCATGAGGATAGGCGAGCTTTCGAGCACCGCGCGA